>CAKZVG010000001.1 GCA_937921835.1 uncultured Bryobacteraceae bacterium
GCAGGCGCTGCTGCGGCTGGGCTATTCGCCCGAGCAGATGGACAAGGTCGTCGGCCACATCGACTCCACCGGAACCATCGAGGGCGCGCCGCACCTTAAACCCGAGCACCTGCCGGTCTTCGATTGCAGCTTCCGGGCGCAGAATGGCACCCGCTTCATCCACCACATGGGTCACATCCGCATGATGGGCGCCGTGCAGCCCTTCATTTCGGGCGCGATTTCAAAGACCATCAACATGCCCGAGGAGTCCACCGCCGAGGACATCATGAATGCCTACATCGAGAGCTGGCGGCTGGGGCTGAAGGCGGTGGCCATCTACCGCGACGGCTCCAAACGCGTCCAGCCGCTCAGCACGGCCAAGGGCGAGAAACCGGCGCGCGCCGCGGCCCAGCCCGCCGAGCGAGTCGTGTACCGGCCGGTGCGCCGCAAGCTGCCCGATGAGCGGCAGTCCATCACCCACAAGTTCTCTATTGGCGGCCACGAGGGTTACCTTACGGTGGGTCTCTACGAGGACGGCACCCCGGGCGAGTTGTTCGTCACCATGGCCAAGGAGGGCTCGACCATCTCGGGGCTGATGGACAGCTTCGCCACCGCCGTGAGCTACGCGCTTCAATATGGGGTGCCGCTCAAGTTCTTCGTCGACAAATTCAGTCATGTGCGTTTTGAGCCCAGCGGGTGGACCGGCAACCCTCAAGTACCCTATGCCAAGTCCATTATGGATTACATTTTCCGCTGGCTCGGAGCCAAGTTTCTGGGCGCGGAATACGCTGTTTCCGAGGCCGGGGAAAGCCCCAGGCTGCGGCCCACCGAGCCGGAGCCGCAACAATCGCTGCCCTTCGGTCCGGCGGCCGAGGATGCGCCGCTGTGCTCGGAGTGCGGGGGGCTGATGACCCGCAGCGGCGCCTGTTTCAAGTGTGAAAACTGCGGCGGAACCAGCGGTTGTAGTTAAGGAGCCAGGGGTGGCGGTTGCCGGGCCGCGCGGGCGGCGGCCGGGGAAGACCGGCGGGCGTTACAAAGCGCCTTGGCCACGAAAGTTTTTCCGCGTTCCGCCCGATATCTGAGAGACACGGTGCAAGCGGTGCTGTCCCGCCGTGCGGAACGGGAGGTTTTCGTGGAGCAATCCATCTTCTTCTTAGTGCTGGCGATCGGTCTGCTGTTCGGAGGTCTCGTCTCCTGGCTCATCTTCCGCAACGAAGCGCGGCACGCTTACGAGGCGGCGCGCGGGGAAAACGAGTCCGAGCGGGCCGCTCTGAACGAGCGCTTGCAGAGCCGCGAGGAGCAGATCCAGCAGATGAAGACGGCCGCCGAGAGCCAGGCGCGGGAATTTGCCCGCCTGGCCGAGCAACTGCGCGAGGAGGCCGGCAAGCGCGCCGCCGCCGAAGAACGTGCCGGGCGGGTCGCCGCGCTCGAGACCGATCTGGCCGAACGCGCCAGGCGGGTGGAGGAGTTGCAGGCCGCCGCAGCCGCGCTTCAGGCCGAAAAGGCCGAGCTTTCGGCTCACATCGAGGATATCCGCAAGACCGCCGACGAGAAGATCACGCTGCTCATCGAGGCCCAGGAGGAGCTGAAGAAGTCCTTCGCCGCGCTGGCGGCGGAGTCCCTCAAGAGCAACAACGAAGCCTTCATCACGCTGGCGCGCGAGACCTTGGCGCAGTTCCAGCAGGGGGCGGCCAGCGATCTCGAGATCCGGCAGCACAAGATTGAAGAACTGCTCAAGCCGGTCCGCGAGTCGCTCGGCAAGATGGACGACCAGATCCGCGAAATCGAAAAGCAGCGCGAGGGCGCTTACGCCGGCCTGCGGGAGCAGGTGGCGGGACTGCTAGAGACGCAGACCCAATTGCGCGCCGAGACGGGCAACCTGGTCAAGGCGCTGCGCGCGCCGCAGGTGCGCGGGCGCTGGGGCGAGATGCAGTTGGAGCGCGTGGCGGAACTGGCCGGCCTGGCGCGCAACGCCGATTTCATCCTGCAAAGCACCGTCCAGACTGAAAACGGCGCCCAGCGCGCCGACATGATCGTCAAGCTGCCCGGCGGCCGGCAGGTGGTGATTGACGCCAAGACTCCTTTCAGCGCGTATTTGGAGTCGCTGGATGCGCAGGATGAAACCACCCGCACCGAGAAGCTGCGGCAGCATGCGGCGCAGGTTCGTGCGCACCTGTCCAAGCTGGGGGAAAAGCGCTATCACGAACAGTTCCAGCCGACGCCGGATTTCGTGGTGGCCTTCCTGCCCGGAGAGACTTTCTTCAGCGCCGCCCTCGAACACGATCCGAGCCTGATTGAGTACGGGGTGGAGCAGCGGGTCGTGATGGCCACGCCCACCACGTTGATCGCGCTGCTGAAGGCCGTGGCTTACGGCTGGCGACAGGAGAAGCAGGCCGCCAACGCCAAGCAGATCAGCGACCTCGGAAAGGAACTGTACGGGCGGTTGGCGACGCTGGGTGACAACTTCTCCCGCCTGGGTTTGAACCTCGAGCGGGCGGTGAACAGCTACAACCAAACGGTGGGGTCGCTCGAAGGCCGGGTGCTGGTTTCGGCGCGCCGGTTCCGCGATCTGGGCGCCGCGGCGGGCGACGAAATCGAGGCCATCGAGCCGGTCGACTCCCTGCCGCGCGTGCTTCAGGCGCCCGAGCTTACCCAACTCTCCCTTCAGGCTTCGGCCAGCGGCGGAGACGAGTTCTTCGAGGCGGTCGGGCCTGCGAATGCCGGAGAGCGCGAGGTGGAACCGCTCAGCCAGGCGGTGGAAGCCGGGCCGTTGGCCGGAACGGAGACCGCCGCAAGCGAACCGGTTCACAGCGAGCCCGCGGCCGGACTGGGGACTTCCACGGCCAGGCTCGCGGCGGCGGTGTCGGAGCAGGGGCTGGATGCCGGGCAAGCCCGCGTTGAGGGGCTAGCAGCCGAGCTGGTTTCCGTGCCGGCTCCCGCGGTGGAAATCCCGCCCCAGGCTGCGCGCATAGAAGCTGCGGCGCGGCCCACGCCGGCGCCCGAGCCGGTTTCAGCGCACCCGCCCGCGGTGGAAATCCCGCCCCAGGCTGGGCACATAGAAGCTGCGGCGCGGCCCGCGCCAGCGCCCGAGCCGGTTTCAGCGCACCCGCCCGCGGTGGAAATCCCACCCCAGGCTG
>CAKZVG010000002.1 GCA_937921835.1 uncultured Bryobacteraceae bacterium
GGCGAGTTGCGGGCGAAGCTGGAGTCGATCGCGATGTCGGCCGTCCGCAAGCGGTTCTCGCCCGAGTTCGTGAACCGGATCGACGCGGTGGTGACCTATCAGCCGCTGGATGCCGATTCCCTGGCGGCAATTCTGGACCAGCAGATCCGCGAGCTTCAGCAGCACGTCAACACGCGGCTGGGAGCGCGCTGTTTCACCATCGAGGTGCCGGAGGAGAGCCGGCGCTTTCTGCTCGAGAAGGGCACCAGTTCCGAGTACGGGGCGCGCGAGCTGAAGCGCACGGTCCACCGCAGTCTGACCCAGCCGCTGGCGACGCTGGTGGCCAGCGGGCAGATCGAAGCCGGAGCGCGGGTGCGGGTGGAAGTGGCGCCCGAGGGCGACCGCCTGACGATGCGCACGGTGGAAGTCTGTCCGGTGCCGCCACGGCGGCATCCGGCGGTGCTGATTGTGGACGACAACCGCGACCTGCTGCGGTTTCTCGAACATCTGATGAGCGCGTCGCAGTGGGACATCGCCACGGCGGAATCGGCCGAGCAGGCGCTGGCGGCGGTGGAGGCGCGTACGCCGGACGCGGCTCTGCTGGACTACATGCTGCCGGACGGCAACGGGGTGGACCTGGGAGTGCGCCTAAAGCGCAAGCACCCGCGGACGCAGATCGTGATCATGTCGGGGGCGCAGCTTCCGCCGGAGGACGAGACGGCCGCCGATCAGTCGGGATTTCCGATCCTGCGTAAACCATTTCTCGCGAATGACGTCATGAGCCTGATCCGCGCGCGGCTGGGCGCGGCGGCGGCCGCGAACGGCTGAAAAGCACGGGCGCGACAGCGCGGCGCAACCAGCGCGTCATTAAACTGTAAGAGGCGGCATCGAATACTGGTCTGAAATGAGCGTAACGGACGTCATTCGCGGCCTTCTGCGGGATCCCATCGGGTTGCTGGCGAAGCGCTGGAACTGGAAGGCGTCGCTGCTCAGTTCGCTGATGAGAGCGGGGATTTTCTTCGCCGTCAATCTGCGCGCCGGCTGGGAGGCGGCCACGGCCGCGATGCTGACGCAGTTCGTCTTCCGGGCCGTAACGTCGGGTTACTACGCGGCGCTGACGCAGGCGTTCCGGAAGGCCGAACCCGCCTGGGCGGCCGCGCTGACCGTCACGCTGGCGCTGCCGGCGCTGACGCACACGGCCGAGTTCCTGGTGCACTGGGCGCAGGGAACGCCCCGGCTGGGCGAGAGCCTGGCGGCGTCGGTAGCCTTCACCATGCTGTCAACGCTGTTTAACTGGTATGCAATGCGGCGCGGGGTGCTGCTGGTGGGAGAAGCGAGCGCCCATTCTCTGGCGGGCGACTTCCGGCGGATGCCGCGGGTGGTGCTGGGGTTCCTGGCCGCGCCCTTCATCGCGCTGTGCCAGCGAGGTGGGCGGTGAGCTTCAAGACCCTGCACATGACCAACGCCTGGCACGAGAGATCGGGCGGCGTGGGGACTTTCTACCGCGCGCTGCTCGAAGCGGGAAACCGTCATGCGCGTTTCGTGCGGCTGGTGGTTCCGGGCGCCCGGACGGGAATGGAGGAAGTGGGGCGCTTCGGCCGGATCTACACCGTGCGCGCGCCGCGGGCTCCTTTCGATCCGAACTACCGCATTCTGATGCCGCACCGGTTTCTGTTCCCGCGCACGGAGGTCCACCGCATCCTGAACGAGGAGCGGCCGGATCTGGTGGAGATCTGCGACAAATACAGCCTGAACTTTCTGGCCGGCGTGCTGCGGCGGGGCTGGCTTCGCAAGCTGCCGTTCCGGCCGGTGGTGGTGGGGCTGAGCTGCGAGCGCCTGGACAACAATATGGCGGCCTACATCACCTCCGGGCCGGCGGCGCGGGTTTTCAGCAGGCTGTTGATGAAGTGGCTGTACTTTCCGATGTTCGACCATCACATCGCGGTTTCCGAGCACGTGGCGGAGGAACTGCGGCCGGCCTCGCGCGGCCACTGCGTGCAGCGCGCGGTGTATGTTTGCCCGATGGGGGTGGATTGCGAGCGGTTCACGCCGCGGCTGCGCGCGCCAGAGGCGCGGCGGCGCATCCTCGAACAAGCCGGCGCGCCCGGCGATGCGGTGTTGCTGTTGTACGCTGGGCGGCTGGCGCGGGAGAAGAACCTGCCGCTGCTGATCGCGATGATGGAGCGGCTGGCCGATAGCGGGGAACCGCGCCATCGGCTGCTGGTGGCCGGAGCGGGCGACCTGCGAGGCGCGTTCGAACGCGAGTGCCGGCGGCGGATACCGGGACGGGCGGTGTTTCTGGGGCACGTCGGCGACCGGCTGGAACTGGCGACGCTGTACGCCAACTGCGACGTTTTCGTACACCCCAACCCGAAGGAGCCTTTCGGGATCGCGCCGCTGGAGGCGATGGCGGCGGGGGTGGCGCTGGTAGGCCCGCGCTCGGGCGGGGTGCTCAGCTACGCGAACGAAGACAACGCCTGGCTGGCGGAGGCGACCGGGGAGGGCTTCGCGGCCGCGGTGCGGGATGTGCTCGCGAGTGCGGAGATCCGGGCGCGGAAGCTCGCAGCGGCGCGCCGGACGGCCGAGATCAACTCCTGGGCGGAGGCGACGGCGCGCTACCTGCGGCTGTACGAGGAGATCCACGCGCGCTGGCACGGGCGGCAACTCGACTGGAGCCAGCAGCCGAGTTTCTACTCGACGCCGGGCGACTGGCTGGGGGCCGACGTCGGGCACAGAAGTTGATCGAGCGCGGCAAGGAGGCGGTCCATCGCCTGCTGAAGCTTACGCCCGCGGCCGAGTTCGTGACCCGCGCCCGGGAAGGTGATGAGCCGCGCCGGCGCGGGGATCAGCGCCAGGGCGGATGCCAGTTCTTCGAGGCTCCCGAAGGGGTCCCGGCTTCCATGAAGGAACAACGCGGGGAGGCGAAGGGCGGGGAAGTGCGCCGTGCGAAGGAGTTCGGGCTTGCCCGGGGGGTGTAACGGGTAGGAGAACAGCAAAAGCGCATCGGCGATGGCGGGATCGGCGGCGGCCAAGAGGCTTGCCATGCGGCCGCCGTAGGAATGGCCTCCGAGCAGGCATGGTCCGGAGAAACGCTCGCGCAGGGTTCGGGCGGCGGCCGCCAGTCCAGCGCGGTCCTGGGGCGCGTCGCCGGGGCGGGGCGGTCCGGAAGGGCGGCGCTGGCGGAAGGGGAGCTCGCAGCGCAGCACCGCCCAGCCCGCCGGGCAGAGAGCTTCGGCGGCCGCAACCAGGATTGGGGAACCAGCGCCGGAGCCGGCTCCATGAGCGAGCACAACGGAGCCGCGGGGCGTATCCGGGGGAACGTGGAGCCAGCCCCGCACCGGCGGCTCCTCGAACGCGGATAACAGCAAGCGTTACGGCTGCCGCTCGCCGGCGCTTTGGGCATCGTCGGCCGCCTGCGGGCCGGCCTGCCGCGCTTCGGCGATCAGGCGGCGGGCTTCGTCGAGTTCGGTGCCGGGCACGCGGACTTCGAAACTGAGGCTGGGAATGGCGCTGGCTCCCACAAGGACGGGAGAGAGCCCGCCGGCCTCGAGAATGGAACGGATGGTGAGCGCCTCCATCTCGGCCGTCACGCCGCTGGAGGCGAAGACGGTTTCGAGGTCGAGTTCGCGGGAGGTGTCGAGCTCCACGACGGAGTCCGCTTCCTCCTGTACAGCCGCCAAGATCTTTTCGGCGCGCGCGGCGTCGCGCAATGGGACCCGGACTTCGATGGTTCCGCCGACCACGCCGGGCGAGGCGTCGTCAACCACGAGAGCTTCGATTCCGGCTTCGCCCAGCAGTTCGCGGATTTCCTCGGCTTCCTCGCGCGCGCCGCGATCGGGGGAGCGGAAGACCGCAACGAGATTCTGTTCGTCCGCCATGCTCCGAGCATACAGGAAGTGGCGGGAGAACGCTCCGCCGGGCCGCCGTTGCGGGGGAGGGGCGGAAGGCGGACGCTTCCGGCGGCTGGCTCGCCGCAGCCCCGAGGGAGTATAATCCGGCTTTATGGCTGACACGAGGTTGCTACGGCGGGATCTGCTGCGCGCGGGCGGCGGGGCCGCGATGGCGATGTCCGCGGCTTCTTATTCCCGGGTGCTGGGCGCGAACAACCAGATCACTCTGGGGCTCATCGGGTGCGGCGGCCGGGGACGCGGCGTCATGGGGACGTTCGTGAACACCGGCCAGGTGCGGGTGACGGCCGTGTGCGACGTTTACGGCGAGCGCATCGATCGCGCGCTCCAGACCGCCAGCGGGGCGAAGAGTTTCACCGATCACCGCAAGCTGCTGGAGAGCAGGGATGTGGACGCGGTCCTGATCGCCACGCCCGACCACTGGCACGCGCTGATCTCGATCGACGCGCTGAACGCGGGCAAGGACGTTTACGTGGAGAAACCGCTGACGTTGCGCATCGAGGAAGGGCCGGCGATCGTGAAGGCGGCGCGGGTGAACAACCGCATCTGCCAGGCCGGCATGCAGCAGCGCTCGGGGTCGCACTACATCCTGGCGCGCGACGATTACATAAAGAAGGGCAAACTGGGGAAGATCACGCTGGCGCGCACCTGGTGGCACGGCAACCGCGCGCACCTGATGCAGGTTCCTTCGGCCGGGAAACCCAGCAACCTGGACTGGGCGCGCTATCTGGGCCCGGTGAAGTGGCGCGAGTGGGATCCGCCGCAATACTACAATTTCCGAGCGTATCTGGACTTCGGCGGCGGACAGATCACGGACCTGTTCACGCACTGGATCGACGTGGTCCACATGTTCATGGAGCAGGACAATCCGGTGGCGGCGGTGTCGTCGGGCGGCGTGTATCACTACAAGGATGGCCGCACGGCGCCGGACACGATCTGCACGCTGCTGGAGTACCCGGACAACTGGACGGCGACGTTCGAGGCGACGCTGGCGCCGGGCTTGACGGGGGCAGGGGTGGAGATGTGCGGCACCGAGGGGCGGCTGATGATTACGCGCAGCCGCTTCGAGTTCACCCCGGCGGAAAAGGACGCCAAGCCGGTCATCGTGAAGGCAGAGAAGGACCAGACGATCGAGCACGTGGAGAACTTCCTGGACTGCTGCCGGTCGCGCAAACTGCCGAACGGCGACGTTTACATCGGGCACCGTTCGGCGCAGGCTTCGCACCTGGGCAACATCGCGTACCTGGAGAAGCGGCGGATCAAGTTCGATCCCGTGCGCGAGGAGATCCTGCCGTTATAGCGGACGATTCCTCGCCGCGCAGTTCGAAGAGCGCCGCCGTGCGCGGGTTAAGCGGGAGCTCGAGCTCGCCTTGCGATTGCACGGACGCGGGCACGCGGCCGCCGGGGCCGCACCAGAGGGTATCGGAGGAATCGAGCAGCTTCAACCAGCGGCCGGGCGCGGCGGGCAGGCTGTAACGCACGGCGTCCCGGGAGAAACTGAGCACCAGAAGCGCCTCGGCCTGGCCACACCAGCGCCGCACACACAGCACCTTGCTGCGGCCGCAGGCGTTCACCACCATGTGTTCCTTGCTCAGGCGCGCGAGGGCGGGTGTTTCGCGGCGCAGGCGGAGCAACTCCTGGTAGTAAGCGAGGAGCGCGCGGTGTTGCTCTTCGCCGCGCAGGGCGTGATCGAGCTTGGAGCGCAGGAAGGTCTCTTCGGCCTGCGGGTCCGGAGCTTCGCCATGCCAGGCGAAAGCGGCGAACTCCTCCTTGCGCCCGCGGCGCACGGCTTCCACCAGGCCGGGATCGGAGTGGCTGACGAAATAGAGAAAGGGCGCGGTCTCCCCGTACTCTTCGCCCATGAACAGCAGCGGCAGGTGGGGCGAGAGAATCACCGCCGCGGCGGCGAGCTTCAAGTCCTCGAAGCCAACCAGGCGCCCCAGGCGCTCGCCCAACATGCGGTTGCCCACCTGGTCGTGATTCTGCGAGAAGACAACGAAGCGGTGCGCCGGGATGTCGCGCGCGGGAGCGCCGTGGCGGCGGCGGCGGAAGCGCGAGTACTCGCCGGTGAAGACGTAGCCCTCCTCGAAGGCCTTAGCAAGCTGGCTGAGTTCGCCGAAGTCCTGGTAATAGCCCTGGTCATCGCCGGTGAGCAAGACCCGCAGGGCGTGATGGAAGCCGTCGGCCCACTGCGCATCGAGGCCGAAGCCGCCGAGTTCCTTGGAGCGGATGAGGCGCGGGTCGTTGAGGTCGCTTTCCGGAACCAGGTAGACGCGGCGGTTGAGGCGGGCGGCTTCTTCGCGGACGGCGTCGCCGAGTTCTTCGAGGAACGGGTAGGCGGAGCGGTCGAAGATGCCGTGAACGGCGTCCAGCCGCAGGCCGTCGAGGTGGAATTCGCGGATCCAGTACAGCGCGTTCTCGATAAAGAATCGGCGCACTTCGCCGCTGTCCGGGCCGTCGAAGTTGATCGCGGCGCCCCAGGGTGTGCGATAGTCCGCCGTGAAGTAGGGCCCGAAGCTGGCCAGGTAGTTGCCTTCCGGGCCGAGGTGGTTGTAGACCACATCCAGGAAGACGCCGAGACCGCGCTGGTGGCACTCGTTCACCAGCCGCTTGAGTCCCGCCGGACCGCCATAGGAATTCTGGACGGCGAAGGGATAGACGCCGTCGTAACCCCAGTTGCGGCTGCCGGGGAACTGCGCGACCGGCATCAACTCGATATAGGTGACGCCCAAGCCGCGCAGGGAATCCAGATGCGCGGTGGCGGCGTCAAACGTTCCTTCCGGGGTGAAGGTTCCGACGTGGAGTTCGTAGAACACGCACTGTTCGATGGGCAGTCCCCACCAGGCGCGATCGCGCCAGGGGAAGGACTGGTCCACGATCTCCGAGGGGGCGTGGACGCCTTCCGGCTGAGAGCGCGAGGCGGGGTCGGGCAGTTCCGGGCCGCCGTCGATACGGTAGAGGTAGCGCGCGCCCGGGGGAGCGTTGTCGAGCAGGGCCTCCCAGTAGCCGCCGGGGCGGCGCCGCATGGCGGCGGTGAGGGCGCGCGGGTGGAGCAGGCGAAGCTCGACGGCGTGCGCGCGCGGCGCCCAGAGGCGGAAGCGGGTGGCGCCGCCGGCATGAATGGCGCCGTGAAGAAATTCCAGAGGCGGCATGGTGGCTCTCGCTACCAAGGTAGCCGATGGGCGCGGGGCGGCGGGGTTCAGCGCGCCGAAGTGAGAAAGCGAGTTTCGGCGGCCGGGCGTTCCTGCAAGACCGCGGCGTGTTCGAGCAGCCGGCGGGCGTGTTCGGCGACGGCGCGGACGCCGGCCTCGTAGCGGGGATTGGGGCGGCCGGGACCGCCGTTGTAGGCGCCCACGGCGGTGGCGACGTCGCCATCGAAGCGGTCGAGCAAGTCGCGCAGGAACAGGCCGGCGTAGGTGGTGAGGACTTCGGGCGGGACCTCGTTGACGTTGAGTGCGCGGGGCGGGCGGAGGTGCTCCGGCAAGCGGGTGTAGTCGCGCCGGTCCTTGAGATACAGGCGGTGGGCGTAGCGGAGGGTCTCGCGGGTGATCTGCCAGACGCCGGAGGATTCGTTGAGCACCAGCACGCCGCGCTTGCCGCGCTTCAAAACGACGTCGCCTTTTTCGGGGCGGCGTTTCCAGATGGTGTTGCCGAGGTCGCCCTGAACGTTCATATAGTTGTTCTCCATGGCGCCGATGCCGAGGAAGAAGTCAAGGGGCAGGCCGAAGAAGTCGGCCACGGTGACGATGTCCTCGGCCAGGCGGTGGGCCTCAGGACGGCTGGGCAGGGCAGGGACGGGTTGCATGCGGCGGCGGACGCGCGGGTCGGTGGCGGCTTTGAAGCGGATGAAGCGCTTGACGTAGGCGACCAACTGATCGCGCGGCAGAGATTCGAGGCGCTTGCGCGCCGGGAGGTTGTAGGCCTGATCGAAGATCGCCGATTGGGCCTGGTAGCGCGCGACGGTGTCCGCAGTCACCCAGCGATGCGCCGTCTGCTCGATTCCGGCCTCCTGCCGCAAGCGGTAGAGGTAGGCCAGCCCGGCAAGGTAGTCGTCGGGAAGCCCTATGCGAACGACGTAGGCAAGAGCGTTGTCCTTGCGGGTGTAGTTGAGCCAGGCGCTATGTCCATCGCGCGCCACGAAACCGCGGAGGTAGCTGAACATCATGTAGGCGAAGAGTTCGTCGTCGAAGATGGCGACGTCGGCCACCAGCGCACGCCCCGGGGTCCTGACGGAAGCAACGCCTTGCTGGAATTCGACGGTGGGGGTGAGGGCGGTGGCGAAGGGGACTTCGATGGTCCGCGGCCAGAGGCGAAAGGCAATCCAGGCGCCCGCCGCGAGCACAGCGGCCGCGGTGGCGGCGAGCCAGAGGCGCCCTGCGGCGGTAGGCATGTCCGGAATTGGTTCCTACCCGCAGTATAGCTTTGGAGGGAGTCCGGCGGCCGGCGAGATCAGCCGGAGCCGCGCCGTGATCCGGGCAAGCGCAAGCGCCGCCGCAAGGTCCAGTCCTGGGCACGGCCTGCAACACGCTGGCCGCGTCCAGCCACACGCGCGGGCACACCTGGAGTTTGAGTATTCCCATGCCCGGGCACAGCATGGAGACGGCCACTTCCTGTAAGTTACATTTATATGTAAGAAGGATCTCTTTCGCCGCGGCTGCTATACTTGACATCAGTTTCCAGTTGGAATTCTGGGTGATTGGGAAACAACGAGACTGCGCTGCCGGCCATGCGGGCCCCGCAAACAGGCGAGCGCCGCCGGCGACGGCCGCCCCCGATGCGCCAGGCTTCCCGGCACGGCAACACACCGCCGCCCGCGTTGCGCGGCTGGCGCAAGCAGAATCGAGAGAGGGTTTTATGCGTTCGTCCTTTGTCCGCACCTGCGGCATGGCGCTGTTTGCTCTCGCCGCATTCGCCCAGATCCCGGCAATGGAGGACCTGGAAACGAAAGCCAAACGCGAGTTGTTCGAGGAAGGACTCGAGATGCGCGAAGTGCGCGAGAGCTCCGCCAAGGATGCCGGGGAGGCGCTTTCGCGCCTAGAAGGTCTGTGGAAACTGCGCAAAGGCGGCATCGCCAATGACATCGTTCTGCGCGGCTTTCAAGGCGGAAACCTGAACACTCTGATTGATGGCATCCGAATCTACGGCGCCTGTCCAGGCCACATGGATCCGGCTGCTTTCCATGTGGATTTCGCCGAGGTCGAGCGCATTGAAGTCACCAAGGGCGCATTCGATCTGGCCAACCAGGGCAGCCTCGGCGGCAGCGTGAACGTGATTCGGACCCGTTCCCGCGCCGGGCTCCATTTCTCGCCGTCGCTGCGCTGGAGTTCCTTCGGCTTCCTCAATCCGTCCATCCACGCTTCGGCGGGCAACGACCGGTTTGAGGCGCTGGGCGGCTATTCCTACCGCGAGTCGCAGCCGTTTCGCGATGGCCGCGGCGCCAGGGTGACCTCGATCGGCGGCTACCGCCCCGATTTCATCGACGATGACGCCTTCCGCATCCACACCGGCTGGGGGCAGATCCGCTTCTCCCCGGGCGCCAACCAGTCCGGCGAACTCTCCTACACCCGGCAGGATGGCGCGAACATCCTCTACCCCTATCTCATGATGGATTCACCCTACGACATAGCCGACCGTCTCAGCGCCGGCTACGAATTCCGCGAATTGGGCGCGGCGCTCGAACGCATCCGGATCGCCGCCTATTACACGGCGGTCAACCACTGGATGACGGACGAGAAACGGATCTCATCGCTCACCGCCCGCGACGCATTCAGCATGGCCACGTTCGCCCGCACCCGGACTTCCGGCGGCCGGTCGGACTTCTTCCTGCGCAAGGGCTGGACGCTCGGCTTCGAAACCTACCAGCGCAACTGGAACGCGGTCAATTCCATGCGTTCCGCCAGGATGGTGATGGACCAGAGCATCCTTCCGAACGTCAACACGACCGTGACCGGCGTCTACTCGGACTGGAAACGGAGCCTGACGGACCGCATCCGCATCGGCGCCGGGCTCCGTCTGGACACCGCCCAGATGGAAGTCCGAAAGCGGGATCCCGAACTCGCCCTCTACCGGGCCTACAAAGGGGTGGATGGGCTGATGCGCCGCGACACCAACCCTTCCGCGCAGCTCCATCTCGGCGTGGGCCTCAGCGGCAACCTTGAACTCTTCGCCGGGGCCGCCTCCACCGTGCGTGTTCCCGATGCGCAGGAACGCTATTTCAGCCAACGCCGGATGGGCAGCGACTGGGTGGGCAATCCGGGGCTTCGCCCGGTTCGCAATCACGAAGTCAATGTCGGCGCCGCGTACCGCCGCCGCGCCTTTCACCTCAAGCCGGCACTGTTCTACAGCCGGTTGCCGGATCTGATCGTGGTCCACAACCAGCTCAGAAGGACCATGCAGCCCGGAGTCATGAATCCCATGGCCCGCTCCTATGCGAATGCCGACGCCCGCCAGTTCGGCGGCGAGAT
The DNA here is from genome assembly GCA_937921835.1 of uncultured Bryobacteraceae bacterium. Lineage (GTDB taxonomy): Bacteria > Acidobacteriota > Terriglobia > Bryobacterales > Bryobacteraceae > CAKZVG01. Next base: position 10,352 of record CAKZVG010000002.1, read on the forward strand.
CACCTACGGCGCCCCGCTGGGCGCGCGCTGGCTGATCAGTGGCGGCGCGTCTTACGTTCGTGGCGGCAAGGACGTGAACCCGGCTCTCGGGATCCTGGATTCCAACCTGGCGGAAATGCCGCCGCTGCGCGCGCGGAGCACGGTCCGGTACGGAACCAGGCGATGGTTCGCCGAAGCCGAAGGGATTGCCGCCCGCGCTCAACGCCGTGTCGATACCGATCTGCGCGAAACGCCCACTCCGGGCTACGCGACCGCCAGCCTAAAGGCTGGATTCCACGCCTGGAAGATGAATATCACCGCGGGCATCGACAACCTTTTCGACCGCTATTATCTTGAACATCTCTCGTTCCAGCGTGATCCGTTCCGGACCGGGGCCCGCCTACCCGAGCCAGGACGCGTCACCTTCCTCAACATTGGCTACGCTTTCTGAGCAAAGGCGCCAAGGCGGCGCTTGATTCTCAAGACAACAGTTGGAGTGCGGGTAGGGCCGGGCGCCGCTTGACGCCGCCGGAGGGCGAAGGGGCCGGCCATTCCCGTCCGGAGGGCCGGCCGCCGGCCGTGGCGCCAGCCAAAGCTCAGGGAGCGGGTGAGCGCGCACCGCGGGCGCGCTGATAGTCGGCCACGAGTTGGCGGGTAATCTTGTCGGCTACGTCGGCGCTGGCGCCGCGGAACTTGCCTCCCAGGCTTTCCTGGGTGGTGGACCAAAGCACGTCGCCGTCTTTGGCGACCAGGCGCACGGCGGCTACGGCTTCGTGGCGGCGTTCGGACCTGCGGACCGAGTCGTGGTCGCCGAGGCCGACGCTGCCGGACAGGCGGCCGGAGGAAGTCCGGCTGGAGGAAGACCCGACGCCCGCCGAGGCGCGGGCGCTGATCCCATCGCTTGACTGGAAGGTGTCGGTAAAGACCAGGTCCTCGGCGGAGCCTTTCAGAATGGCGTCGGCGCGATCGGGGTTCTCGGTAAGCAGGAAGAGCCGGGTGGCCTGGAGGCTGGCGATGATCATGTCGCGGATCTGCTGAGCGGTTTCTCCGCCGTTCAGGCGCTCGACGAAGATTCTGCGCACATCGAGGAGGCGCACGAGCATCTCCAGATCGATCCGCCGGCGATGCTCTTCGGTCTGGAAGCCGCCGGGCTGATCCTGAGGGAGCATCGTGGCGGCGCCGAAGCAGAGCCATTCGCGGCGGGTCATCCCCGGCCCGCCTTTCTGGCCTCGTGATCCTGGAACTCGACCCGCCTACCGGTGCGCGCCTCGAGGCTGGCGAGCAGAGCGCGGATGCGGTGCTTTTCGACGCGGAGAACGATGGCCTGCTGAAGGCCGTCGCCGCCGGTGTAACCGATGGTGAGGAAGTGGTCGCGCTTCTTACTCAGCAGGAACATGGGGGAGATCACGATGGCCAGGGCGAGGCGGCGGTTGACGGTCTGGCCGTACTCGAGCAGGTTGATGTTCTGATACGGAACGCGGACCAAAGCCTGGCGGGTGCGGAACTCCAGGTTGTGCGGATCGGCCGTGAGCACGGCGCCCTGGGCGCGGTTGGGCAGCGAAGCCAGCGTGCCGCCGACGTATTCGGCGCGGACGCCGGCATCGGCGGCGGCGGCCGCGGACGCCAAGGCGAGCAGATGGAGGCAGGTTGCCGGAAAGCTCACACAGGATAGTGCGCGCGGCGGCGATTGCGCTCTCAAGTGGATACAGGGTTTGCGGGATTGGCGCGGGCGCGCGGCGGGCCGGATAATTGGGAGGTGCACAAACCCAGGATCGGTGAGGCTTGATGGCGAGAATTCCGCTGTCGACGTACCGGCTTCAGTTAAACCGGCAGTTCACGTTTTCCCACGTTTGCGAGATCGTTGACTACCTGGAAGCTCTCGGGATCGGCGACGTGTATCTGTCGCCATTTCTGAAGGCCCGGCCGGGCAGTCCGCACGGCTATGACGTGGTGGACCACTCGTGCGTAAACCCGGAAATCGGCAGCGAGGAGGACCTGGAGCGGCTGGCGCGGCGGCTCGGGGAAGCCGGGATGGGGATTCTGGCGGACGTCGTGCCGAACCACATGAGCATCGCGCAGTCGGCGAATCCGCGCTGGCAAGAAGTGCTGGAGGACGGTCCCAGTTCTCCGCAGGCGGGATTCTTCGATGTTGACTGGCTGCCGCCGCGCGAGAACATGGCGTACAAGGTCCTGCTGCCGGTCTTGGGCGATCAATACGGGCGGGTGCTGGAGAACGGCGAAATCCAGGCCGAGTACGCGGAAGGAGGATTTCAGGCCCGCTACCACGCGACGATCCTGCCGCTGGCCCCCCGGTCGTGGCCGGTGCTGCTGGAGGCGGCGCTCGAGCGGGTGCGCGGGCGATTGAGCGGCGAACATGAGCACGTGCTGGAACTGGAGAGCATTGTCACGGCGCTGAACTATCTGCCGCCCCGGACGGAGACCGACGAGGCGCGATTGCGCGAGCGGCAGCGGGAAAAGCAGATCATCCGGCGGCGGCTGGCGGATCTCATGGCGGGTTCGGCCGAGGTGAGAGAAGCGGTGGAGGCGGCGGTCCGGGAGATGAACGGGCGGCGGGGCGATCCGCGGAGCTTCGACCGGCTGGAGGCCCTGCTTGCGGACCAGGCGTGGCGAGTGAGCTACTGGCGGGTGGCCGCGGACGAGATCAATTACCGGCGCTTTTTCGACATCAACGAACTGGCCGCGATCCGGGTGGAGGAACCGGCGGTCTTTGCGGCGGTTCACGAGCGCATCTTCGAATTCATCCGGCGGGGCTGGATTCATGGGCTGAGGGTGGACCATCCGGACGGGCTTTTCGATCCGATGCGGTACTGCCTCGACCTTCAGGCGGCGGCCGCGGCGGCGTTGACGGAGGGCGGGAAGGCGGCAGCGGCTGCGGAGGCCAAGCCGTTCTACGTGGTGGCGGAAAAGATTGTGGCGGGCGACGAGGAACTGCGCCGCAAATGGGCCATTCATGGGACAACAGGGTACGGTTTTCTGAATTTTCTGAACGGGCTTTTCGTCGATCCTGATTCGCGGCGGCAGATGGGCAGGATCTACCGGCAATTCACGGGCGCCGGGAGCGGGATCGGCAACTCGATCTACGAGAGCAAAAGCCTGATTCTGCGGGTGGCCCTTTCGAGCGAGATCAACGTTCTGGCGCGGCGGCTGGACCGGATCTGCCAGCAGCACCGGCACACTCGCGACTTCACGCTGGAGAGCCTGCGTTTCGCGCTGCGCGAGATCGTGGCCTGCTTTCCGGTGTACCGGACTTACGTGCGGGCGGATCAGCGGGAAGCGGACCCGGAGGACCGGCGGCATGTTCTGGCCGCCTTGAACGAAGCGAAGGGGCGGAACCCGGCCACCAGCGAGTCGGTGTTCGACGTGATCGCCTCGATTCTGCTGCTTGAGGATCCGGACGGGATCACAGAGGAACAGCGCGCCGAGCGGCGCAATTTCGTGATGCGGCTGCAACAGGTGACGGGGCCGGCGATGGCCAAGGGAGTGGAGGACACGGCGTTCTACCGCTACTACCCACTGGCTTCGCAGAACGAAGTCGGGGGCGATCCGCAACAGTTCGGGGTGTCGCCGTTCTTCTTCCACCGCAAGAACCGGGTGCGGCTGGAA
>CAKZVG010000003.1 GCA_937921835.1 uncultured Bryobacteraceae bacterium
AGGGCTCGCCCGCGGGCGTCACGAAACACCAGCCGCCGCCCCGCCGTTCGCCAAGGCGGAAGTAGCCTTGGGCCGGGTTGCCCGCCGCCACCATGGACGCGCCGGCGGCGGCCGCGCCGGGCAGGAAGTCTCTGCGCCGCATCGGGGAATCCTACCGCGGCTCAAGCGGCGGCATCACCGCGCCGCCCAGACCGGCGTAGGATTCTTTGACCCGCACGACCTTGGAGCCTTCGAAGGTGACGAAGGTGATCTTGCCGGGGGGTTCGCCGAAGATCCAGTCCTCGGTTTCGACGCCTTCCTTGCTCTCACGGACTTTGTTCTTCGGACGCCCGAGCGCCAGCAGCACCATCTCGCGGTCCATGCCCTCGACCGCGCGCTGCTCCTTGATGGCGGCCTGAATCGGCTCGGGCAGGGTTTCGACGAACTGCTCGGTGGCCGAGCGGCGCTCGAAATCCAGCACCGGCTTGAGGATCTTCTTGAACTCCGCCGCCTCCATGGCGGGCAAGCCCTTGGGGAACAGGATCACGATGCTGGTGCCGCCGGGGGCGGTGGTCTGTGACCCGATCGGAGAGGTCCGGCTTCCCATGCCGACTTCGATCCGTTCGTACCATTTACGGCCGCCCTTGAAGCCGCCGTTGATGTCCAGCGTAAGTTTGTCGTCGCCGATGTCAACCTTGGTGATCTGGATGAGGTCGCCGGCCCGCGCCGCGGGTCCGTGCTCGCGCCCGGCCTCCTCCCACTTCTGCTTGTCGTAGGTGCCGTCCTGGTTGATGGGCAACGCTTTCTTCGAGCGCGGAAGAAGAACCTTCACGGTGGCGTACTCGGCCGTGAGACCGCGGGTGATTTCGATCCGTTCTTCGAAAGTCAGTTTCCTGGCGGGCGCGGGCGCGGCCGCCGCGAGCAGAACCACGCACACCGGCGGGATCCAGAGCCGCATCGTCACTCCTCCCCGGAGCCGCGCAGCAGGAAGGCCTCCTGGCGCTCGACGGGCGCTTTGGCCAGGAAGTAGAACAGCACAACCAGCACCAGCGTGGTGAGGAGGCCGCCTTCCGGACCGTAATCGCCGCCGCTCCAGAGCGCGCCGGTCTTCCATTCCAACGCGTACCCCGTCACTCCCATTCTAAATCCGCTGAGGTTGACGCCGAAGAACGGGAGCGCGACGTTCCAGCCATAGTGCAGCCCGATCGGCAGCCAGAGATCTCCGCTGCGCAGGAACGCGAGACACAACAGCACGCCCCAAAGAAACGTGTTCAACAGGCCGAGCGGGACCACGTTTTCGTTCGAGGAGTGCGCGGCGGCGAACAGCACGCTGGTGGGCAGGATAGCGGCGTACCGGCCGGTGGTGACCACGAAGACCTGGAATCCGTACCCGCGGAACAGCATCTCCTCTCCGATGGCGCCGAACAGCAGCAGCACCGTCAAGAAGAACATGCCGCCCCAGGTGGGCTCCACCGCCGGGTCGCGGCGGAATTCCGCCAGGCCGAACAGCAGCGGCAGGCCCAAAACGAGCAGCGCCGCTCCCAGTCCCCCCGACATCCCCAGAGCGAGGTTGCGGCTGGAGGCGGAATTCCAGCCCAGGCCGATATCGGCCAGGCGGCCGCGCTCGTAAATGCGCAGCGCAACCGCGTTGGCGAAGGCCGCGGCGGCGAAGGTGCTCAAGACCGAGGCCGCCACATAACCCGCCACGGGCGCCATCAGGGCGCTGGACAGAAACAACGCCGCCACGGCCAGAAAGGCGAAGATGCCAACGCGCAACAACAGCCCGAGTTTGCTCCTCCGCGGAGGAGACGGTTCGCCGGCCATGCTTGCATGTTACTTCGCCAGCACGCGCACCCGCACGCCGCGCGGCGCCACCTTCACCGGCAGCACGCGCGCTCCGGCGCGTTCGATGGCGGCGGCCACCCGCGGGGCGGCGCCACGCTCGGCCAGGAAGAACACGCAGCCGCCTCCGCCCGCGCCGCACACCTTGGCCCCCAGCGCGCCGGCTCGCCGCGTGACCGCCACCAGCCGGTCGATGAGTTCGGTGCTGATGCCGGGGGCGTTCTTGCGCCGGTGCGCCCACTCCTCGCGCAGCAGGCGCCCGGCCTCGGCCCAATCGGCCTTTTCGAGCGCCGCGCGCATGGCGTTGGCGATGGCCGCGATGCGGTCGAAGTTGCGATGGACGCCCGCGTCGCCGTTGATGTGGGCCTTCATCACTTCCCAGTTGTTGATGCCCGAGTTGCGCGGCTCGCCAGTGTAGGCGAGCACGATGCGCTGGTTGAAATCCTCCAGATCCACCGCCACCGGCTTGCGCTCCACGCCCGCTGGACCCATGCACACCGCGCTGACGCCACCGTACAGCGCCGGGTAGTAGTCCTGGCAGCCGGTGGGGACGCGCAGGATCTGCGACTCGATGTTCTGCGAAACCTCGCGGATCTTTTCCAGACCGTAGCCGCGTCTGGTGAGCTTGTTCAGCGCGCTGGCGATGCTGATGATCAGCGAGGACGAGCCGGAAATCCCCGCCCCGGCAGGCGCCTCCGAATCGGTGGCCAGATTGATGCCGGCGCCGGGAGCGAAATACTTCACCACCCAGGCCGGCAGCGGCAGCCTGTACTTGCGCGCTCCCTGGAGCGCGGCCAGCGACTCGAAGCATTCCTCCGCGGCCAGGTCCGCCGAGCGCAGCTCGACGCGCGCGTCCGGCCGGGTTTCGAGGACGCAACTCGTGTAGCGGTCGACGGCGAAGTTCACGGTAACCGCGTTCTGGTGGTAGAGGTAGAGTGGCCAGATGTCGATGGTGCCGCCCGCCAGGTCCACACGGCAGGGAGATTTCGCGGTGATTTTCATAGGCGCCAGCAAGGATTACTATAGCGTGAACCGCAATCCCGGCGGCTGCGCGCGGGCCGGGCGATTCGATTACATTATTCTCTTGACCCCGCTCGCCGAAACTCGCGGCCTCTCGAAATTCTACCCCGGCGTGCGGGCGCTCGACGGGGTGACCCTCGAAGTGCGCGCGGGCGAGGTCCACGCGCTGGCCGGCGAGAACGGAGCGGGCAAATCGACGCTGGTGAAGATCCTGGCCGGCCTCGAAACGCCCAGCGCGGGCGGGATCCGGTGGCGCGGGCGCGAGGTGCGGTTTCATGGTCCCTTCGACGCGCTGCGGACAGGCATCTCGATCATCCATCAGGAACTGCTGCCATTCCCGGACCTCACGGTGGCCGAGAACATCTGCATGGGACGCGAGCCGGCCGGCAGGTTCGGTTGGATTGACCGCGCCGCGCTTCGCCGCGAGGCACAGCGGCTGCTGGAGCCGCTGGGCGCGGCCATTTCACCCGCCCGCCGGATGGGTGATCTGAGCGTCGCCGAGATGCAG
>CAKZVG010000004.1 GCA_937921835.1 uncultured Bryobacteraceae bacterium
GGATCAACCCGCCGGCTTCGGATTTGAAGAACCGGTCCGCATCCCCATCACCAGCGTTTTCGATCTGCACAGCGTTCCGCCACGCGAGGTGAAGGCCATCCTCGAGGCCTATCTCGAGGAGGCTAACCGGCTCGGATTGAAGGCCCTGCGGATCATCCACGGGCGCGGCGCCGGGGTCCAGCGGAAGCTGGTGAGGAGCGTGCTCGAGCGCACTCCCTTCGTCGTCTCCTATGCCGACGCGCCGCTTGAGGCGGGCGGCTGGGGCGCGACCATCGTCACGCTGCGGTAGTTCAAGAGCGCTTTCGGGTATAGGACTACCTACGGTAACGGCACTAGGACCGGACGCTATGCCGGTACCGGCGCGGTCCGTCAGCGCCCGCCCAGCTTCTTGTGCATCGCCTCCAGCGTGACGCCTTTGGTCTCCGGATAGACCAGCAGAACGACGAAGAACTGCACCACGGTCATGGCCGAGAAAAATACGAACGGCGCGGCGCCCGAGGCTTCGGCCAGCAGCGGGAAGACGGCCGAAATCATGGCGTTCATGATCCAGTGGGTAAAACTGCCGAGACTCTGCCCTTTGGCCCGCACCAGATTGGGAAACACCTCGCTCAGATAGACCCAGATGACGGCCCCTTGCGAGAAGGCGAAGAAGCCAATGAAACCAATCAGCAGCCATACCAGCAGCCCCTCGCGCGCCCCGGAAGCAAACACCCAGGCCACCCCGGCCAGGCAAGCCGCGCAGCCGGCCGCCCCGGTCAGTAACATCTTTTTTCGTCCAAAATGGTCGATGACGGCCATGGCCAGGATGGTAAAGACCAGGTTGGTCAAGCCGATGGCCACCGCCTGGAGGTCGCTCGAAACTTTGCTGAAGCCGGCCCGTTCAAAGATGTCGTTCAGGTAATACAGGATGGCGTTGATCCCCGAGAGCTGATTGAACATCCCGATGGAGACCGCCAGAAAGACCGGGAAGCGGTACTTGCGGCTGAAAAGCGCTTCATCCTTGCCGGCCGATTCGATCTTCACCGAATCCGCGATCTCCCGGACCGCCGCGTCGGGGTCGGGCTCTCCGATGCGGGCCAGCACCTGGCGCGCTTCCTCGGCCCGGCCCCGGCGCACCAGCCAGCGGGGGCTTTGCGGAATCCCGAAGAGCGCGGCGAAAAACAGCGCCGATGGCAGCGCCGCCACGCCCAGCTTCCAACGCCACTCCGTGCCGCCAAGACCCAGCAGGCCGATCAGGTAGTTCGACAGGTACGCAAGCAGAATGCCTGCCACGATGTTGAACTGGAATAACGCCACCAGGCGGCCGCGCCGCGCCGCGGGCGCGATTTCGGCGATGTACATGGGCCCGATCACCGAGGAGCCGCCGATCGCCAGACCACCGATGAAGCGGAATACGACCAGCGAGTTCCAGTCCCAGGCGAAGGCGCAACCGAGCGCGGTAACAACATACAGGACCGCCAGGGCGCGCAGCGAGGCCAGCCGCCCGTAGCGGTCGCTGGGCGCGCCCGCGAAAACGCTGCCGAGCACCGTTCCCCACAGCGCGCTGGCGACGGTGAAGCCCAGCAGGCCGGCCGTCAGAGAGTAAGTGTCCGTCAGCGCGCGCGTGGTTCCGGCGATCACCGCCGTGTCGAAGCCGAACAGCAACCCGCCCAAGGCGGCGACCACGGAACTCCGGATCAAATACGCGTTCAGTCTGACGGCCGCGGCGGGAGCGGAGGGAACGCCATCTGTCACCGGGATGCCTCCTCACGGGAAAGCCGGACGCGGCGGGCTGGAGCACGCGCGCCGATGAAGCCCGCAGTATGGCACACAGGACCCGCCTGCGGCAAACCGCGCCGGCGCCGGCTTTCGCTCCCGCTCAGGCCGGGCGCCACGGCCTGCGGGAAGCAGCTCAACGGCGTCGGGAGGCGCCACCGGCCACCAGCCGCCGGAACCAGCCGCCCTTCCGCCCCCGCTCACAGCATGGAACCGGATGGCCTCAGCGCGCCCCTCGAACGTGCCCGGCCGAAAGCGGCAGCCCGCGCCCCGCATCCGCCTGAGGAGCGGTCCGGGATCCGGATTGCGGCGCATCCGCCACCGCGCCCCACGCCGCCCACTCCGTCCCGCGCGCGAACGCCGTCACGAAGCCCGGCTGGTTCATGGCCAGGACGTCGTGTCCGAGCGTGATGTGGAAACCGCGGCCCTGGCCATAGCGCACGGTCCAGATCACCGGCTCGTCTTTGCCCGTGCCGCGGTTGGCGGGGTCGTCGAAAGCGGTCGCCAGCACCTCGGCGCCGGGCAGCAGGTCGAGTTTGTGGTACAGCTCGTCGTTGGCGAGAAACGTCTCCTCCAAGCCGCGGCTGATTGGATGCTCGCGGTTGGTCCACTTCACCGTGAACACGTGCCGCGGCGCGTGGCCGATCTTGCCCGGCTCCCAACGCGCGCCGAGCAGTCGCGGGAACTCAGCCCAACCGGGGCCGGCGCCCGCCACCCAACGCTTCCGGAACTCCTGCCCGAAGAACATGCCGTAACTGGACTGGTGAAACGTCACGATTCCTTTGCCCGACCGGATGAAATCCTCGACCGCCTTCTCGGCCGCCGCGCCCCAGCGCGGACCGTTGTAGTTCAGCACCAGCACGTCGTAGCCCGCCAGCGCCTCGGCCGAGATTCCGCGCGGCTCCTCGGTCAGCCGGACTTCGAAGCGTCCCGTGTTGGCCAGAATCCCGCGCAGCACGGGTGTCGTCTTGGTCCAATCGTGATACGGCAGATCGGTCTGGCCGGTAACCAGAAGCGCGCGCAGCGGTTTCCCGCCTTCGGCGAACAGAACCGGAACGGCGGCGAACGCCAGGCAAACAGCGAGCAGCGTTTTCATACGCTCCCATTCTGCCACCGGTCCGCGAGACAATGGCTGGATGACCCCGATGGCGGCCCTCTCACGCCGCGAGTTCCTGGCCGCGGGCGCGGCGCTGGAGGACGGGGGGAAGCTGATCGCCTCCTTCAAAGGGGAGCACGAACTCTATCATTTGAAGGACGACCCGGGCGAAGCGCGCAACCTGGCCAAAGCGCAACCCGCCAAGCTGAAGGAGTTGCTGGCCACGCTCGAAGCCTGGAAACAATCCACCATGGTCTGACCCTTCCGGGCGGGAATGTAGTAATCTTGCCTGCATAGGCACGAAAGGAGTCCAATGTCCCGAATCGATTCCAGGCGCAGGTTTCTGAAGCTCCCGGCGGCGGTTCCGGTCGCCGCGGCCGCGGTGCGCAGCGCCCCCCAGGCGGAGGCGGCCACGCTCCCTCAGATCCGCCTCGGCCGGCACTCCATCTCGCGGCTGATTTGCGGCGCGAACACCTTCAACGCCGGCTCGCATCTGGCGGTCTTCTTCGATCAGGAATTGAAAAGCTACTACACCCCGGAGCGGATTCTGAAGACGCTGCGCCGCTGCGAAGAGGTGGGCATCAACTGCTGGCAATCCAGTTCGCGCAACCTGGACCTGCACCGGCGCCTGCTGGAGGAGGGTGGCAAGCTGAAGTTCCTGGCCATCGAACCGACGGACTCGGCCATGATCCCGGAACTGGCGCGCGCCGGTTGCATCGGCGTCGCCCATCACGGTGAGGTCACCGACCGGCTGTTCAAGAGCGGCGCGCTCGACAAGGTGCGCGACTCCTTTCAGCGGATCCGCGACGCCGGGATGCTGGTGGGCGTATCGACACACATGCCCGCGGTGGTCGACACCATCGAGTCCAAGGGCTGGCCGGTGGACTATTACATGACGTGCGTCTACGAGCGGCACCGCACCCGGCAGGAACTGGAGGCGCTGCTCGGGCAGGCGCCGATTCCGGTGGGCGAAGTCTACCTGCCGCTCGATCCGCCGCGCATGTACAAGATGATCCGCCAGACCAGGCGCCCCTGTCTGGCGTTCAAGATCCTGGCCGCCGGACGGCTGTCGAAGACCCCGCAACTCGTCGAGCAGGCTTTTCGCGAGACGTTCACCGCCCTCAAGCCAACCGATGGGGTGATCGTGGGGATGTACGACCGCTTCAGCGATCAGCCGGCCGAGAACGCCGCCATGGTACGGCGCTTCAGCAGCCTGTCGGGCGGCCCGCTGCCGGGCTGAGGCAGCCTTTCGGAAAATGGCGGCGGGAACGAGATTCGAACTCGTGAACGCCGTTGGGCGTTGGTGGTTTTCAAGACCACTGCCTTAAACCACTCGGCCATCCCGCCATTTACTATGATGCCACAGGCCGGCGCGCCGCTCCGCGGCGGCTGCTTCCCGGACCGGGCCGGGCGCCTGCTACAATGCGAGGCGCGATGAAACTCGGACTGCTTGGCCTCGGCTTCATGGGGAGCACCCATCTCAAAGCCATCCGGACGATACCCGGCCTCGAGCTCGCGGCGGTGGCGAGCGACGATCCGGCCGCGCTGAGCGGCGACCTGAGCCGGGTGGTAGGCAACATCGGCGGTCCCGGCGAGAAGTACGATTTTTCCTCACTGAACAGGTACTCGAACTTCGCCGACACCGTGCGCGATCCGGGTATCGACGCCGTGGACCTTTGCCTGCCCACGCATCTGCACGCCCCGGCGGCCATCGCCGCCCTCGAAGCCGGCAAGCACGTGCTGGTCGAAAAGCCCATGGCCTTGAACGCGGAGGAATGCTCGGCCATGATCGCGGCGGCCCGGGCATCGGGCAGGATCCTCATGACCGCGCAGGTGCTGCGCTTCTGGCCCACCTACGTGGTCCTGCGCGAGCGGCTGCGCGCGGGCGATCTCGGCCCGGTGCGCTCGGCGCTGTTCCGGCGGCGCTGCGCCGCGCCCGCCTGGAG
>CAKZVG010000005.1 GCA_937921835.1 uncultured Bryobacteraceae bacterium
CGTTGAGGTTGTTGTTGGGGTTTCCGAAGCGCACGCGATTCAGTAAGTTGAACGCCTCCAGACGCGCGTCCAGGCGGAACGTCTCGCTGAACTGGAAGGTCTTGGCGAGCGAGACGTTTTCGTTCCAGCTTGGCTCGCTGCGCAGCTTGGGGTTATTGCGGGTCATGTTGCCCGGGCGGTCGCGGGGCTGCTCCGGGAAGAAAGAGCGGGGCTGGAAGTAATTGTCCACATACGGATCGAAACGCGCGCCGCCGTGCCCCTTGATTTCCGGGTTGCGCCAGTTCTCATAGGTTGTGATGTAAGGGCGGTTGCCGATGATGGGGAAGCTGTAAGCCCCCGTGAGCGCCATCGGCGTTCCTCCCGAATAGTAATGCACCGCGCCCACCCGCCAGCCGCCGATGAGACGCGAGGCAAGGCCGGAATTCAGCCAGCGCTTTCCGCGTCCGGCCGGGAGTTCGTAGATGTAATTCAGCTTCACTTCGTGGGTCTTGTCGGCCCCGGCCAGCGCCTTCTCGATGCGCCGGTTGTAGTGGTCCAGGACGTCCCCGCCACCCCACTGCTCGGCATCGGTGAACCACTTCGAGAGCACGTACGATCCGTTCAGCATCAAGCCGTTACTGAAGTTGCGGGTCAGCTTGACCACCAGGGCGTGGTAGGTGGAGTGGCCGCTGTGATCGCCGCCGCCGCGGTCCGTGTCGATGTTCAGGTATTGGGGGAAGGGCTTCAGCGAGCGCGCCACGGTGTCGTTGAAAGTGGGGTAGGGCCTGGTAATGCCCAGCCGCGCCAGCGTTGGATCGTTGAAGTTTCTGCTCAGCAGCAGATTCCGCCCGCTCTGGTGATAAATGCTCAGTTCCGGGGGCAGGCGGTTGATGTCGGTCTGGTTGATGGCCAGCAGCGACGCCACCAGGTGCGTTCCCATCATGCCGCTGTAGCCCGTCTCGATGAGCAATCCGGGGGCGAGTTGGCGCTGGATGTTGAAGTTGAAGGCCAGGTTCTCTGGCGCCCGGACGGCTTCGTTGCCTTGCCAATAGTAGGGGCTGGCCTCGTTGGCGAAACTGGGGTTGATGAAGGGCGGCAGGGGATACGGGAGCATGCCGTTGGAGAGTTGCAGGAGCGGCTCCAGTCCTCCTGTTCCGTCGCTGTAGCGCACCATCTGGATGAAACCCTGAAAGTGCGTGCTGCTCTGGGTATTTTTCACCGGCGCGAAGCTGCGGCTGGCCGAACCGCGGAAGACCGTCTTTGAATCGGCGGCGAAGGCGAAGCCGAAGCGCGGCCCGATGCCGCCCCACCAGCCGGGAATCAAGGTCCGGCGGTTTTCCCGCCCTTCCCCAAATCCGGCAAAGATGAGCGCTCCGGGACGTCCGCCGGCGGCCGGGTTGGGGCGAGTGGGGTCGAAGTCGCTCAACTGGTCGAACTTGTTACTGGGCGGCCGGGTGAACTCGTAGCGCAACCCGAGATTCAGGGTCAGGCGCCTGGTGACGCGCCAGTCGTCCTGGAAGTACATGGCGTGCGAGGCGTAGAGCATGTTCACGATGCGCGGCGTCTCGACCGACGCCTGCTGCACCTGCCCCAGCAGGAAGGAGGCGAAGGCGCTGCCGCCGCCGATGGTCGCGTTCGGCTCGAGCGGCACCGAGGTATGCGTGCGCGCGTACCACGTCTCGCCCATGATGGCCTGCCGGCCGAAGCCGTCGTAGAAGGCGCGCTCGTACATGTAGCCGGTCTTGAAGGTGTGCTTGCCGGTGATGAAGGTCAGGTCGTCGTTGTAAGAGCGCAGCGGATTGAAGGAACCGTTGGCGCTGTAGCCGCCCCAAGTCCCGTAATCGTGATTCACGCGGTGCAGCGCCTCGTCGCAGTTCGGGACGTTCTTCATGCAGACCTTGTCTTTCCAGGAGACGCTCGCCGAGATGGGCGTATGGATTTCGTCCCAGTTGTTCACGCCGAAGATGAAGCGGTTGAGCAGCCGCGGCGTGATGGTGTAGTCCCAACTGGCGCGATACACGTAGGACTGCTGGTAGTTGTAATCGAAGGTGCTGATCATCCCGGGGAGTCCGGGAGGTCCGTCGGGACCCGGCACCTGCGAGCGCCGCGAGAAATTGAAGAGAAACGCCAGGCGGTGCGCGGCGCCCAGATTGTGGTCCAGCTTCACGCTGGTCTTGTTCACCGGCCGCAGCGCCACGCCGCCGGCGTAGTAGTTCTCCCACACGTACTCCCACGAGCCGGGAAGCACCTCCGGACGGTTCGACTTCACTTCCCGCCCGTAAGGAATAATGGCCTTGGCCAGCGGATCGAAGCGCGCGACCGGGATGCGGTTGTCCGGAAACGGGTCGCGGATCCAGACGTTGTTCACCTTGCGGGTAGTGGCGGGATCGTAGATCAGCACCCGCGAAAGGTCGCGCCGCACGTTGTTGCGGAAATCGCCGTCGTAGAACTCGTCGGGCGGAATCCCGCGCGGCGTGCGCCCGGCGCCGACGCGGTTCCGGAAGCCCTCGTAGGTCCAGAAGAAGAACGTCCGGTCGCGGCCGTCGTAGAGCTTGGGCAGGTAGACCGGACCGCCGGCGCTGCCGCCGAAGTCGTGCTGCTTGTAGATGCCGCGGTCGACGGCGAAGAAGCCGCGCGCGTCGAGCGCGTCGTTGCGCGCGAAGTCGTAGGCGCTGCCGTGGAACTGATTGGTTCCGGACTTCGAGATGAAGGTCAGGCGGCCCCCGCCCGCGCTGCCGAATTCGGCCTTGAAGCCGCTGGTTTCGACGTTGAACTCGGTAATGGCCTCCAGCGAAGGCGAATTCGTGGACGCCCAGGTGGTGTTCCCGAAGCGGTTCGTGTTGGCCGAAACGCCGTCAAGCTGAATCCCCCAGGATCCGCCTTGCCCGCCCCCAATGCGGAACATGTTGTCGCTGCCGCTCACCTGCGGGGTGATGGTCGCCAGGTGGAAGGGGCTGCGCATATCCCCGCCAACCACCAGCGGCAGTTCGTCGACCATCTTGGTGGTGACCTGCGAATTGACGCGCGCACTCTGCGTCTCGAGCATCTGGATGTCGGCGGAAATCACGATGGATTGTTGCGTGGCGCCTACCTGGAGCACGGAGTCAACCGTGGCGGTGGCGCCGCTCAACACGACCACGCCTCGATGGACGCTCTGCTGGAACCCCGTCTTTTCGACCGTCACCTCATA
>CAKZVG010000006.1 GCA_937921835.1 uncultured Bryobacteraceae bacterium
CCCTCGCCAGGCGGCCGAGGGCAGCGGCGGCCGCGGCGGCCGAATTCTCCACCAGCAGGCCCGTGACCCCGTCCTCGACCGCCTCGGGAAGACCGCCCACGCGGCTCGCGATGACGGGCACTCCGTGCGCCATCGCCAGCACGGCCGCCGAGCCGAGCCCCTCCGAGCGCGTGAGATACAGAAACACCGCGGCCGCCGGAAGGTCGCGCGCCGGCTCGCGCGTGAAGACCACTTCCACCCCGGCCAGCGCCGCCGCCTCGCGCGCCAGGGCCGCGCCTTTCATGGGATCGCCCGAATCGAAGGCCACCACCGCGCCGCCCGGCGAACCAGCCGGCGGCGCGCCGGGCAACTCGACACCGTCGTGAACCACGGAGATCTTCTCCGCGGGCACGCCCGCTTCCGCCAGCCGCGCGGCGACGTAGCGCGAAACGGCGATATAGTGCGCCGCGCGCGCGTACTTACGGCGCGAAAGAAAACCCGTCTTGACCGGAAACGCCACCCGGCGCGAAACCACCAGCGGCGGACCCGGCGCAAACGCCGCCAGCGTGTGCGAGCGCGCATCGTGCGCATGAACCAGATCCGCCCGGCGCAATTCCCGGAACAGCGCCAGCGGCGCCAGCGGCAGAACCGGAATCCCTTCGCCCGCGGCGCGGGCCGCCAGCGGCGAACCGCGCGGCGCAACCAGCCTGGCCTCCACGCCGCAGCCTCGCAGCCCGCGCAGCAGAAACAGGACCTGCCATTGTCCGCCGCGCATCTGGCGGCCGCTGTCAAGCTGAAGCACCCGCATGCGCCCTCAGCTCATGTAGCGCGCCTTGGCGTACTTGAGGAAGTTGTAGAGCGCCGCCATGTAGGCGATGGCCAGGCCTTCGGGGCCGTCCAGGAAGCCGCGCCGGAAGAGGTACGTCTTGAGAAAGGTCCAGGGCGGATCCAGCAGCAACTTGTCCCAGCCCACGCGGCGCCCTTGCGATACGAGCTGCTGCGCCGCGAGCGTGGTGTAGCCGTCCATCGATTTCAGGTGCTCGGAAAGCGAGTTGCACGTGAAGTGCAGCAGGTTCGATTTCAAGTGCCCGAGCGTACCGTCCACCTGCACGCTCTCATGGACGAAGTCGCCCACCCAACGCGCGCGGCGGCGGTCGAAGAGGCGCACTTTGCGGTCCGGATACCAGCCCGAGTGCAGGATCCAGCGGCCCAGGTACTGCGCCAGGCGCGGCATGGTGTAGGCGTCGTAGTCCGGACCCCGCTTCTTGAGCTGCCAGATCTCGCCTTCGAGCGCCTCGCTCAGGGATTCGTCGGCGTCGATGGACAGCACCCAATCGTTGCCCGCCTCTGCGGTGGCGAAGTTCTTCTGCGCGGCGTAGCCCTTCCAGGGATACTCGACCACCCGGGCGCCGAACTTCTCGGCGATCTCGACCGTGCGGTCCACCGAGCCACTGTCGACCACCACCACCTCGTCGCAGCAGCGCAGGCTCTCGATGGCGCGGGCGATGTTGCGCTCCTCGTTGAAGGTGATGATGGTGGCCGAGATCTTCATCTATGCGCCGGACCTGAGCGGCGCCAGAGTAAAGGTCGCCAGGAACATCAGCAATGCCAGCCAGCTCAATCGCACGCGGTTCTTCCCCAGACTTCCGGGATCGTAGATGGTGGGAGGATGGCGCAGGCCGAAGAACACGAAGAAGGCCGCCCACACGAGCCAGCCATACCAATAGAAAAATCCCATCGGCACCAGCCCCGCGGCGAAGAGGCGCGACAGCAGGCGGTGGCGCCCGCCGGCCAGCGCGTACAGAATGTGGCCGCCGTCGAGTTGTCCGATGGGCAGCAGGTTGAGCGCTGTGGCCAACGCTCCCACGCAGGCGGCGCGGGCCACCGGGTGCAGCGCGATGTCGTTCCCGGGCACGCCCGGAAGGATCAGCCCCGAAAGCAGCGTCAGTACGGGCGGGAAGCTGAAAATCAGGTCGCCGCGCTCGCCCAACCCGGGAGCGATCCGCGACCACGCCAGCCCGATCGCCATGGCGGGCAGCAGCACCACGAAGCCGGCGATGGGGCCGGCGATCCCGATGTCAAACAGAGCGCGCCGCGAGTAGATCGGCGACCGGATGCGGATGAAGGCGCCGAAAGTCCCGATGAAGGTGGGAGCGGGAAGGAAGTACGGCAGGCTCGCCTCCACCCCGTGCCAGGCGCAGGCCAGATAGTGCCCCATCTCGTGCGCCAGCAGAATGCCGAGCAGCGTCAGAGAGAACGGCAGGCCGTCGAGCAGCAGCGCCGGATGCGTCAGGATGTACGGGAACGCGCGCAAATCCTGTTCGATGTCGAAAGCCGGGCGGTTGTAGTGGAAATTGTGAGCCAGCCGCGCCCCGACGGTGGTGGTGGCCAGAAACGTCAAGCCCAGCAGCAGGCCGTGAACCCAGAGGCGCGACGCGCCCCGCGCCCGGTGCAGCATGGCCGCCGCCGGACCGTTCAGGCCGGCGCTGCCTGGCGGCGCCGGAACATACTCCCGTGAGGACACAGCCGTGAACTGCTACTGAAGCGTCTGAAGCTCCTTGCCCGGCTTGAACCGGACCGCCTTGCCCGGGGGAATTGCCACTTCGGCTCCCGTGCGGGGGTTGCGGCCGATGCCGGTCTTGCGCGGGCGTACGTTGAAGATGCCAAAGCCGCGCAACTCGATCCGTTCTCCCTGTCCGAGGGCGCGCTTCATGCTCTCGAACACGGTTTCCACGGCCATCTCGGCCTTGGTCTTGGTGATCCCCGTCCGGCTGACCACTTCGTTGATGATGTCGAGTTTGATCAATCAAGCCTCCCCGCTTCGCGCCGGCCGCGTGGGGAACCGCGGCCGACATTGCAAACCTCATGATAAGATTAGGCTTAGAATCGTGTCAAGCGAGCCTGCCGCGAATTCCCTTTCTTCCCCGCCCGGTTTTGCCGAGGCGCTCGGCCTGTATCGCGCCGGCCGGCTCGAGGAGGCCGCCGCGGCTTGCGAAGCGGCCGCCGAGGCGGCGCCCGGCGAGACCGGGCCGCTCCGGCTTCTCGGCGACATCCTCCACGCGCAAGGGAAGACGGCGGAAGCCGCCGCCGCCTACGGGCGCGCGCTCGAGATCGACCCGTCGTTTCAGCCGGCCTGGTATGGAGCCGGTTGCGCCTGGCTCTCGGCGGGCGAGTTCGCGCTGGCGGCGGCCGCCTTCGAGCGGGCGGTGATGCTCGCGCCGGCACACGCGCCGTCGCTGCACAATCTCGGGAAAGCGCTGTTCAAACTGGGGCTGGCGGACGAGGCTCTGACCTGCCTGCGCGCTGCGCTCGAAGCCGAGAGCAGCTTTCAGTCCCGCTCGGCCATTGCCACGTTGATTCCGGGATGTCCCTCGGCCGGCAACGCCGGCATTCTCGCGGCCCGGCGCGAGTGGGCCGCGCGGCACCTGCCGCCCCCGCCTCCGCCCCCTCCGCGCGCGCCCCTGGCCGGGCGCCGTCTTCGCATCGGCTACCTGTCGTCGTTTCTTCACGCCCGCAACTGGATGAAGCCGGTGTGGGCGCTGCTCGATCACCACGACCGGCAGGGCTTCGAGATCCATCTTTTCTCCGCTGGCCCGGCGCCTGAGGAGGGAGCGCTCAGGCTGCGGGCGGGCGATTGTTTCCACGACATCTCGGCTCTCTCCAACGCCGAGGCGGCGCGGACCATCGCCGCTTGCGCGCTCGATGTCCTGGTGGACCTGAACGGCTTCAGCGACGTGCTCCGGCTGGCGGTCCCGGCGCAGAAGCCCGCGCCGGTGATCGCCGGCTGGTTCAACTTCTATGCCACCAGCGGCATGGCCTGCTACGACTACCTCATCGGGGACGAGCATGTTATTCCCCCCGAAGAGGAGATTCATTACAGCGAAAAGATCGCGCGGCTGCCGGGCTGTTACCTGGCCTTCGACGTCCGCTACCCCGTCCCGGACGTAGTGGACCCGCCGGCGGCGCAATCGGATTGCTTCACCTTCGGCTGCCTCGCCTCGCAGTACAAGCTCACGCCGCCGGTGATCGAGACCTGGGCGCGCATCCTGGCCCGCACCCCGGGCTCGCGGCTGCTGCTCAAGAACGCTACGCTCGGCCGGCCCGCCAACCGCGCGCACCTGCTGGCCCGCTTCGCCGGGCACGGCATCGGCGCGGAACGGATCATTCTGGAAGGTCCGGCGGAGCACTTCGATTTCCTGGCTGCCTACGGGCGTGTGGATTTGGCGCTCGACACCTTCCCCTACAACGGCGGAACCACGACTTCGGAAGCGCTCTGGCAGGGCGTGCCGGTGCTGGCCTTTCCCGGCGACCGCTGGGCCGCTCGCCAGAGCGCCTCCATCCTGCGCAACGCCGGGCTGGAGGAGTTCCTGGCCCGCGACCTGGAGGACTACGCCGGGCGCGCGGTAGCCCTGGCCGTGGATCCGGCGACGCCGGGCCGTCTGGCCGCTCTGCGGCGGGAGATGCGCGCGCGCCTGGCCCGCTCTCCGCTGTGCGACACGGCG
>CAKZVG010000007.1 GCA_937921835.1 uncultured Bryobacteraceae bacterium
TGTTGTCGAAGGGCAGCATCTTCACCTTGACGAAGCCGATGCCAACCAGCGCCATCGAGCCCAGCAGCAAAACCACCACGCCCACCAGGAATCCCCAGCGGAGCAGGGGCAGATGGATCAGCCTGTCCATCACCACGCGGTAGAGGCGGGTGAGGCGGTCCTCCTGGCCCTCGTGTCCGGCGTGGGCGTGCGGCTTCAGCACGCGGATCGCCGCCCAGGGCGTCACCAGGAAGGCGACGATCAGCGAGAAGACCATGGCCGCCGTCGACCCGATCGGGATGGGCCGCATGTACGGCCCCATCAGACCGCCCACGAAGGCCATCGGAAGGATGGCGGCGATCACGGTCAGCGTGGCCAGGATGGTCGGGTTACCCACCTCGTCCACCGCCTCCACCGCCACGTCGCTGAGCGGGCGGCCCCGGTTGCCCGGCAGGCGGGCGTGGCGGACGATGTTTTCCACCACCACGATGGCGTCGTCGACCAGGATTCCGATCGAGAAGATCAGCGCGAACAGCGTGATCCGGTTGAGCGTGTAGCCGTAGAGATAAAAGACGGTCAGCGTCAGCGCCAGCGTCACCGGAATGGCGGTGAAGACGATCCAGGATTCGCGCAGCCCGAGCGTCAGCCAGATCAGCAGGCTCACCGAAAACACCGCGATGGCCATGTGGAAGAGCAGTTCGTCGGACTTCTCCGCCGCCGTCTCGCCGTAGTGCCGCGTGATCGACACTTCCACGTCGGCCGGAATCAGGCTGCCCTTGAGGCCGTCGACGCGTTCCAGCACGTGCCGGGCGATGGCGATGGCGTTGGTGCCCTTGCGCTTGGAAACCGCCAGCGTCACCGCCGGATGGAAGCCTTCCCGCGCCGCGTAGCGCACATACTGCGACGGCTCCTCGCCGCCGTCGAGGATGGTGGCGACGTCGCGCGCAAAGATCGGCTTGTCGTTGGCCACGCCCACCACCACGCCGGCGACGTCGCGGGCGTTGGTGAGGAACTCACCGGTTTCGAGAATGAACTCGCGATTACCGGCCGCGAAGCGGCCGGAAGGCAGCCGCCGGTTGGACGCCCCCAGCGCCTGGAAGACCTGAAGCGGAGTGAGCGAATACGCCGCCAGTTTGGCTTCGTCGAGCGTCACCCGCAGCTCGCGGCGCTGCCCGCCGATGATGCGAACCTCGGAAACGTCCGGCACCTGCTTCACGGCGTCGTGCACCTGCGCCACCACCTGGCGCAGTTCGAAGTCGCCATAGCGCTTGCTCCAGAAGGTCAGCGCCAGGATGGGGACGTCGTCGATCGAGCGCGGCTTGATGAGCGGATGCGTCGCCCCCTGCGGGATCAGGTCGAAGTTGGCGAACATCTTCTGATTGAGGCGCACGATGGCGTCCTCTTCGTTCTCGCCTACTTTGAAGCGCACGATCGACAGCGCGCCGCCAGGCGAGGAAGTCGAGTAGATGTACTCGACCCCCGGGATCTCCCACAGCAGCTTCTCCATCGGCCGGGTGACGCGCTCGGCCACTTCCTGCGCCGTCGCGCCCGGCATGCCGACGAAGATGTCGATCATGGGGACGATGATCTGCGGCTCCTCTTCGCGCGGAAGCTGGATCACGGAGAAGACGCCCAGCGCCACCGAGGCCACGATCACCAGCGGCGTGAGTTTCGAGTCGATCCAGGCGCGCGCGAACCTGCCCGCCACGCCCAGTTGGTCCGGTGTCTTCACGGCCGGACCTCCACGCGGGTTCCGTCGGAGACGCCGGCGGGCCGGGGATAAATGATCTCCTCGCCCTCGCTCAGACCGGACAGCACCTCGACTTCACCGCCCGCCCCGGCGCCCAACGTCACCAGGCGGCCGCGCGCGAAGCCGTCCCGCACCACCAGCACGGAGTTGACCTGTCCGCGCGACTCCACGGCATCGGCCGGAATCGTCAGCGCGGGCCGCGCGCCGGCCGCGAACCGCGCCCGCCCGAACATGCCGGACTTCAGGTTCTGCATCGCGGGCAGATCGATCTTCACCAGGAACGCCCGCGAGCCGGGATCCACCGCCGGCACGACCTCATTGACCCGCGCCTTCAGCATCCGGCCGGAGGCCTCCAGTTCCACCTCCACGGGCGATCCCGCGCGAACGGCGCCGCTGCGCGATTCCTCCACCGCCACCTCCAGCCGGTAGCCGCCCGCCTGCTCGATGGTGAGCAGCGGCTGGCCGGGCGCGGCCAGGTTGCCCGGCTCGACATGCTTCTCGGTCACCAGGCCGGCCGAAGGCGCCGTGATGCGCGCGTAGCTTTTCATGATGTTGGCCGCGGCCAAGGCCTCCTCGGCCTGGCGGATGCGGGCCTGAAGCTGGCTGCGTTTCGACAGCGCCATCTCATGGCCGGCCTTGGCGACCTTCAGCTTCATCTGAACCTCGTCCCACTCCTGCGTCGAGATCGATTTTTTCTCATACAGATCCTTCATCCGGCCGTGGGTGACCTCGGAAAGCTCGAGCTGCGCCTTGGCTGACGCGATGGCGTTGTCCACCTCGGCCATCGCGTTGCGGGCTTCGTTCAGCCCGGCCTCGGCCTGGCGGACCGCGGCGTCCAGGTCGCGGTCGTCCAGCACCACCAGGAGCTGGCCCTGGCGCACCCGGTCTCCGAGCGCGAAGTGCACCTCCCGCACGTAGCCCATCACCTTGGCCGAGATCTGCGCCGCCGAGCGCGCCCGCACCGTACCCGTCGCCTCGTACACCGCCGGCCGCTCGATCGAGGCGGCCTTCACGGTCCGGACCGCGACCGGGGCCGCCTCGGCGCCCTTGGCGGTCTTCTTCTGCGCGTCGTGCGAGCCGCAGCCCGCCAGAGTCAGCGCGACAACTGCAACTGCCGCTGGAAGTGCTTTCATGGAAGCCTCAAGAGAAGTAGTCATCGTATTGCCCCCGAATCCACCGACAGCGTGCCCGAGGCGCGCTCCAGCATCGCCGCGGCGACGCGCTGATCGTAGACCGCCGCCAGCCGCCGCGTCCGCGCCTCGAGCAGCGCGGTTTCATTTCTGAGCAGCTCCGTGACGGTGGTCAGGCCCGCTTCGTAGCGGTTTTTGATAATGCGCAAACTCTCCTCGGCCATGCTCACGGCGGCCGAAGGCATGATCATTCTCGGCAATCGATACCGCGAAGAGGCACTGCGCCTGGCAGCCGAAGAAACTGATGATCGGCGCCGCATTGGCCACCAAGCCCAAAATTTTGATGCT
>CAKZVG010000008.1 GCA_937921835.1 uncultured Bryobacteraceae bacterium
AGTTCGGCTTGGGGAGCAAGGCCACAACGGGCCTGGTGCGCCTGCCGAACACCGGCGCAGTGAAGTGGGCGCAAGGCCGACGGTTCTGGCGACCTGGGCGTGGCGCTGAACGCCAAAGAACACCTGACCGCCGAGTCGGGCGTGCTCTCGATGGCGCCTTCCGGTGCTTCGCCCGGCACGTATCCGAGCGTCACCGTCGACGCCGATGGGCGCGTGACGCCTGGTGCGAACCTCGGGGCAGGCGGCCTGCCGGGCCATACGCACACGGCAGCCGACATCGTGAGGGGGGGCGTACAAGGTTCAGAGGGAAGGCGCCGGAGCCGGCACGCTGATATGGGCGGTCTGCCGAGCGCTTGCGGCCTGCGATCCTCGCAGAAGGTGCCGTTCCTCCTCTATCGGCAAGGCGCGCGGATTGAGGCGGCGACCGATAGCTACCTCCACCGCCATCATTTCGAGCCGGACATCGCGATGGGATTCGATATGGCGGAAGCCATCAAGGCCATGGTGGCGTTCGGCGTGGAGGTGTCGATGCTGCCGCTGTGAGCGGTGGATGCTCAGATGCGCGAGCGCAAGCTGGCGCTATGCGGATGCGCGAAGGACCGCTCATTGGCCAGTTCGCCCTGGTGGCCCACAAGGGCGGCTGGAGAAACCCGGCGGCGGAGGCGCTGGCGAAGGCGACCGCAACGCTCGATGCCACGATCTGCCAGTCCGCCCGGCATCGAGCCGCGCTTTGCCCGGCGCTCTCCGGTCCGCCAACGCCCGGCCGGCGGGAGCCGTTGTACACTTCGGAAGGAAACGCGATGTCCGCTACGCGCCGCATTCGTGTTCTGGCCGTCGACGACCACCCGCTGCTGCGCGCCGGTCTGGCCGCGACCATGGCGGCGCAGCCGGACATGACCTTGGTGGCCGAGGCGGGGGACGGCCAGGAAGCGATCGACCGCTTCCGGGAACATCGTCCGGACGTCGCGCTGATCGACCTCCGCCTGCCGGTGGTGAGCGGCCTCGAAGCCATCCGCACGATCCGGGCCGAGTTTCCGGACGCCCGCATCATCGTCCTCACCAGCTTTGAGGGTGACGAGAACGTCTTTCAGGCCATCCAGGCCGGCGCGCGCGGGTTCCTGTTGAAGGACCAACTGCGGAAGGAACTGATCGACGCTATCCGGCTGGTAGTGGAAGGCGGGCGGTACCTGGCGCCGCCGGCTACAGCGCGGCTGGCCGAGCGCGTAGCGATGCCCGCGCTTTCCGCCCGCGAGATGGACGTATTGCGGCTGCTGGCGCGCGGGCTGAACAATAAGGAGATCGCCTACGAGCTGTCGCTCGCCGACGGTACAGTGCGCATTCACGTGAGCAATATCCTCGCCAAGCTGGGCGTCGAAGACCGCGTGCGGGCGGTGTTAACCGCCCTGCGCCGCGGCCTGGTCGAACTCGATTGACCGCCGCTCCACTATGACATTTGTCATAGCGGGAATCAGCGGTTTGGGCTGTTGTTTCCGTCCTCCCTCCCCTACAATCGCCCTGGGTCTACTGATTCATGCCTGCAACGGGTATTTCACGCCGCTCTTTCCTGGCGTGCACCGCGGCGGCTCCCGCCGGGTTCTCTGCCGCCCAGCCGGCTGCGGCGCCGGTGACGATACGGGACGTCCGGACGTGGCTTGTGCCAGGGGCTTGCTTCGTTCAGGTGACCGCCAGCAACGGCGTTACCGGCTGGGGCGAGTGCGACGCGGATAATCCGCCGCTGATGGCGGCGTTCGTCGAGCACAGCCTGAAGAAACACATCCTGGGCGAGGATCCCTGGGACTCGGCCCGGCTCTGGGACGCAATGTTTTTCGGCAACCACGACCATGGCCCGGGAGGCGCCCTGGCCAACTCGATCGCGGGAGTCGACATCGCGCTGTGGGATTTGAAGGGCAAGTTGCTCGGCGTTCCCGCTTTCCAGCTTCTGGGCGGGCGCTTTCGCGACCGCATCCGCGCCTACGGCAGCTTCGGTGTGGGCTTTGGCAAGAAGGTGACAGTGGAGCAGGCCGCCGAGCAGGCGCGGCGCTTCGTCCGCCAGGGCTTCACCGCGGTGAAACTGCGTATGCAGATCCGGGAGAACCGCCAGAACCCCGACCCGGATCCGACGTTCGCCTACGCGGCGGCGGTTCGCAGCGCCATCGGACCCAAGATCGACTTCTTCATCGACGCCAACAACGGCTACAGCGCGGGGCGCGGCATTGAAGTGGTACGGCGGCTCAAGGAGGAGTTCGACATTGTGCTGATCGAGGAACCGGTCAGCGACCAGACTCATCAAGAGACGGCGGAGGTGATCCGCGCGGTGGACACGCCGGTCATCGCCGGCGAGAAGGAATACACGCGCTGGCAGCAGCGCGAACTGATTACCCTCGGCAACCCCGACTACCTGAACCCGGACACCATCAAGGCCGGGGGGTTGACGGAGATGAAACGCATCGCGGCCATCGCGGACGCCTTCGGGAAACCGATCATCTGCCACAACACACGGCCCACTTTGGGGACGGCCGCCGCGTTGCACTTCATCGCGTCCATTCCGAATTGCGGTCCGATGATGGAGTACATCGACCTTGAGAACTTCCCCGAGCTGAGGAGGCTGATGAAGCCGCCCTTGCGCTTCGAGGGGGGCTTCCTGTGCGTGCCCGAAGGACCAGGGCTGGGCGTGGAGGTGGACGAGGACGCAATCAGAAAGGCGGCCAAGGCATGACCGGGGAGCGCGCGAAAGCCGTCATCCGCGATTTGCGCATCCACACGGTGCGCGGGGGGGGCGCTGCTCGAGGTGCGGAGCTCCGAGGGCATCTCCGGGTGGAGCGATATCGGCGGGCGCCGTTTCGCCGTCACGCGGCAGGTGCTCGAGTCCGACGCGGCGCGGTGCATTACGGGCGCGAGCGTTTGGGACGCCGAACCGCTGTGGGAAAAGCTCCACGCGGCATCGCGGGACGCCGGTCTGAACGGACTGGCTGCTCTCTCGGCCGTGGACATCGCGTTGTGGGACCTGCGCGGCAAGATCGCCGGCTTGCCGGTGCACAAATTGCTCGGCGGGCCCGCGCGCCAGCGGATGGCCGCCTGCGCCACGCTCGCCTGCGACGGCTCCCACGTCGAGCAAGCGGCGAAGCGGGCGTCCCAAATGGCCGCGGCGGGATACCGCTGGTTGCGGCTCGCCGTGACCGCGCGCGATCTGCCGCTCAACACGTCCGCCGACCCCGCTATCCGGATCGCCGCGGCCGTGCGGGCCGCGGCGGGCGCTGGGATGCAGCTCATTGTCAACCTCGGCGGCGCCTACCTGCCCACGCGCGCGGTCGAGGTCGGGCGCCGGCTGCACGGCGAATTCGGCGTGCGGTATATAGAAGACCCGGTGTCCCTCGACCACCTGCGCGAACTGGCGCAGGTTTCCGAAGGTATCGACGCTCTGGTGTGCGCCGGCGGCGCTGGGTGCACGCGGTGGGCCGCGCGCGACCTGATCGAGCACGGCAAGGTGGATGTCATCGCTTCTGCGATCGCGTTGGCGGGCGGCATCACCGAGGCGAACAAGATCGCCGCGCTGGCCCAGTCCCTGAGTAAACCACTGATGCCGCGGGCGCCGCACGGCCCGCTGGCTGCGGCTGCCGCTCTGCACGTGGCGGCCTCCGTACTCACCGCCGGTCCTGCGGTCGACTGGCCCGCCGCCGCGCTCGGCGGAGTCTACAGCGGCGTTCCAGAGATGCAGGACGGCTTCGTACGCGTTTCACAAGCACCCGGTCTCGGGGTCACCGTGAACCTCGACCGCTTGGGCAAGGAGTCCGGCGCATGAGCGGGCCGCCGCTGCTGTTGCTCGCCGTGGCGCTGGCGCCGGCGGGCCTTGCCGCGGGCGAACCTGAGTACACGCCCAGCCTCCAACTGATCTGGCAGCGTCTGGGCGACCTGAACGGAGAGAAAGGCTCGGTTGAATCGGCCGAGTTCTCGCCCGACGGCACGCTCATCGCCTCCGGCTCGAAATACGACAACCAGGTGATCGTCTGGCGCGTGGCCGACGGCACCGTGCTGTGGCGCACGACGGTGGAAGAAGAGGTCGAGTGCGTGGCGTTCTCACCCGACGGGCGGTATCTCGCCACGGGCGGCGAAGACGATTTGCTGCGCTTGTGGAACGCCACCGACGGCAAGCTGCTCCGAAGCGTGCCGCACGGAGACGCCATCGACGGGTGCCGCTGGTCGACTAGTGGGAAGTTCATCGCCACCGGCCAGGAGCAGGGGCGCGTCACGTTGTGGAGCATGCCGGAAGGCAAGGCGATCGCTTCCGCCACCCACGGCGACACGGTGAATTCGATCGACTTCTCGCGAGGCGACCGGCTGATGGCAACGGCGGGCGACAACGCCGAGGTCCGTTTGTGGGACACCGACGGGCTAAAACTGCTCCGTGTGCTGCGGTCGCCCGTGAAGCAGTCCGGCCAGAAGGGCGTGGTCGAGTTCTCGCAGGTGTCGGTACGCTTCTCGCCGGACGGGCGGTACGTGGCCTCGACGGGCTACGGCGGCTACGTGAATCTGTTCCGGGTCGAGGATGGAGCGGTGGCGGCGACCACCAACCACACCGGCGTGAAGATGGAGGCCATCGAATTCACGCGCGACGGGAGGTTCCTGGTTTCCACCGGGCACGACCGCCGCATCCGCATCTATCGCGTGCCGGACCTGCACGTCGTCCACACGACGGACGCGGTGGGCAACGGCGAGTACCTGCACTTCGATCCCAAAGGCAATCTACTCGTGTCGGCCCACGAGGACGGGCTGCTGCGGCTGTGGCTGTGGCAGTCCGGCGATCCGATGATCAACACCAAGGAACATCAGCGGTTGAAGGTGCGGCAGGCCGGGGCGGCGGCCCGCCGGAAGCAGGCGAAATGAAACTGCTCGCCATTGCGATTCCCGGCGCGGGGCAGGATGCGGTTCTCCTGCTCGGCGGCGACTCCAACTTACAGAGCCGCGCCCGCGCGGGCGAGGCCTTCGTCCACATGATGCCGGTCCTAACAAGCGCCACCGTCCCGTTCGTCAA
>CAKZVG010000009.1 GCA_937921835.1 uncultured Bryobacteraceae bacterium
AGCCGGGTTATGGAATTGATCGATGCGCAACCCGGCCAGATAGAGCTCCTCGTTGGTCTTGATCTCCTCCGGGGCGGGAGGCGGCTTCACCGGCTCGGGCATGGGCGCGCGCTCCACCGTCACGGGAGCGTAGGAAATCAGTTCGCGGCCGCCCGCCGAAAGCGCCGCGCGCAAGTCCTTCTCCGCGACGCCCGCGGGCAGCGCCACTTCCCGCAGATAGGGCTTGCCGGGAGCGATGGCGATCTTCTCCTCGATCAGCGTATTCGCGCCGGCCTTGAGAATCGCGGTGGCCGGGGCGAACGCCGCCGTGGTGTGGAATCCGAGCCGGGCCTTGCCGCCCGCCACATCGAGGTTCACCGCCGCTTCCAGGTTGGCGTTCTTGACGCCGCCGATGTCGCGGAAGGGATACCAGTAAATCACCGCTTCCTTGGCCTCGAAGGGGTGCATCCAGCTATAGTCGGGCTGGTTGTCGGAAAAGGCGCCCACCATCAGCTCGATGTAAGGCCCGTCTTCGTCGCTGAGAATCCTGTCCCAGAGCCGCCCGCCGGGACCGTTGCCCCAGGTCCAAAGCTTCTTGCCCGGCACCGTGTGATGATCGGCGATGCTCATCGTGCCGGCGCGCTTGCCGTGGTCGTAGCCCGCCAGGAAGTCGTCCTCGTAGTTCCAGGCGAAGATCGAGTTGCCGAACAGGTGGTTCTTGTACCAGCTCACGTCGACGCCCTGGGAGAAGTCCGAGCCGCCGTAGAAGGAGTCGGCGATGGGCCAGCGGATGAACTCGCGTTTGGAATGGTGGGTGCCAAACTGCGTGCGCGGCGGGAAGATCACCTGGTAGTTCTCGTTGGTGTGGACCGCGACGTTGGCCCACGCCAGAATGCTGTTCGCCAGCGGGGTGCGGTTGAAGATCCGGATGACCGCCTCGAGATAGGATCGTCCTGGCCGCAACGTGTAACCTACCGCCCAGCGCATGCGGTGGCGCAGTTCGAGTTCGCCCACCCAAACCGTCCTGGAGCCATCCGCCCCTTCTTCCAGGCGGTACTGGACCGGCAGGAAGCTCGAAGCGCGGTGGTGGTGCGGGATGTTCCACTCCACCCCGCCCGAGATCCAGGCTCCCAGCATGCCGATCAGCGCCGGCTTGATCACACGCTGACGGTAGAAGTAATCGTAGCCGTTGGTTTTGTCCTCGGCCGAGAAGATGCGCCCGCCGATTTCGGGTAAGATGCCGACCTTCACATACTCGTTTTCAAGATAGACCATGCGGTAGGACTTATCCACGCGGCGGCTGGTGAGCTTGTCTTGCAGCGCGTATGGATAAACGCGGCCTTCGGCTCCCTGGTAGGCGCGTCCGAAATAAAAGACCGGGTTCGGGTCGGGATCTCCGGCCAGGTAGGTCGGCAGAACGGTGTCCTGCTCCCACATCCTGACCGGCGCCGCGGCGGAGAGAAAACCCGCGAGGAAAAGACCCGCCACGAAAACTCCTGGTGAAAACGAAAAGCGCATGCTGAACTCCCGTTGAAGAGACTCTCACCCTACGCCGGACGGAAGCGGCAAGTCAAGTGAGACGCCGGGTGTGGCCGCGCGCACCCGCCTGGGCCGCAAACAGACCGGCGATCACGCCCGCCGCCTTCGCCTCGCCAGGGCGCTCCGCCGGGCGCCCTGAGCTGCGGCTATGATGAAAGGAGTGACGGCTTCCCCCGCCAGATCCGCCACGGAACTGCGCCGCGGCTCGATCGACCGCGTCTTCGAGTTTTCCCTGCTTGGCCTGCTGGCGAGCGGTTATGCGGCCGTGGCCGGGTCCGGCTTCCTCGACTCCCCCACGCTGGTGCTGGGCGCCGCCGCACTGGCGTTGCGCGCTCTGATGGTGGCGGGGGTGGCGCGGGCGGAGATCCCGGAGCGCTGGGTGACGGCGCTCACCATCGCCTACATCGGCTTTGTTCCGCTCGATTACCTGTACGTTTCGCGCGAGTTGATGCCCGCCACGGTGCACCTGGTCTTTTTTGCCGCCATCATCAAGCTGCTGACGGCCCGCACGCACCGCGACTATTTCTTCCTGAAGGTAATCGCCTTTCTCCAGCTTCTGGCCGCCGCGGTGCTCTCCTCGAGCCTCAACTTCTTCGCGTTTCTGGCGCTGTTCCTGGTTTTCGCGGTGGCGACTTTCGCGAGTTCGGAGATCCGCCGTTCGGCCGGGAGCGCCGGGCTGGTTTCCCGCGCCGGGCTGCCGCGATTTTCCCGGCGGCTGGCGGCGCTGACGTTGGCCACTTCGCTCGGGATCCTCGCCATGAGCGCCGGAATGTTCTTCCTGCTGCCGCGGACCGCGCGCGCCGCCTTCCAGCATCTGGTTTCGGATCGTTACCGCCTGCCGGGTTTTTCCGACCAGATCGTCCTCGGCCAGATGGGCGAAATCAAGCGTCAGACCAATCCGGTGATGCACGTGCGCATCGCCAGCTCCGATGGTCCGATGGCGCTCAAGTGGCGCGGCGCCGCCTTGAGCCGTTTCGACGGACGGCGCTGGTCGAATCCGTCCGTTCGCGGCCAGGTGCTGCGGATCGACAAGCGTGTGCTGCAATTGGTTCCCGACCAGCAGCGGCGGCGCTCCGGCGTGCGCATCAGCTACGAAGTGAGCCTCAAGGGCATCGCCTCGGACGCGCTGTTCTTCGCGGGCGCGCCCGAGTTCCTCATTGTCAACGCGCCCACCATCATCAAGACAGCGGGCGATTCCTACCGCCTGGGCTACGGTACTTCCGATGGCCTGCGCTACGGCGCTTACAGCCTGATCGAGGATCCACGCGCGCCGCTTCCGCCCGGAGAAGTGGAGCCCCTGGCCGAAGCTCAGCGGGCCGAGTACCTGCTCCTGCCGGGGATCGATCCGCGCATCCCGGCTCTGGCCCGGCGG
>CAKZVG010000010.1 GCA_937921835.1 uncultured Bryobacteraceae bacterium
GTGAGCGAGAACGCGGCCGGGATCGAGGGCCGGGATCTGGTCATCATCGCCGTGCGCAATCTCTCGGCGCGGTGGGAGGCCGAGCGGAGATTGCGCGCCAGCGAGGAACGTTTCCGCATGCTGCTCGATGCCGTTCCCGCGATGGTCTACGTTATGGAGGCGTCCCCTCCGTTCCGGCCGCTCCAGCTCCACGGGGACTGTGAGGCGCTGACCGGCGCGCGGCGCGAGCCGCTGCTGTCCGGCGAACTGCGCTGGGTTCACCGCATCGAGGAGCGGGACCGCGAACGGTACCTGGCCGCCATCGGAAAGGCCGCCGCTGAAGGCGGCGTTTACGCGCTCGAGTACCGCGTCCGGCACGCCGCCGGCGGCCTGCGGTGGCTGCATGACCGCGGCCACGCCATCCTCGGCCCAGGCGGCCGTCCGGAGACGCTCATCGGCGTCGCCGTCGACATCACACCCTCGAAGCTGGCCGAGGAGGCGCTGGAGAAGTCCGAGTACGAGAAGTCGCTCATCCTCGACAGCACTTCCGAGGTGCTCGCCTACTATACCCCCGATCTGCGCATTGTGTGGGCCAACCGGGCCGCGGCCGAATCCGTGGGCATGACCACCGCCGAGTTGGCGGGCCGTAATTGCTACACCGTGTGGCACAATCGCGCCGAACCCTGCGGCCGCTGTCCGGTGGTGCGCGCGAAGGCGACCGGTGTCCCTGAGGAGGACGAGGTCACCACGCCGGACGGGCGCATCTGGCGATTGCGCGCCTACCCCATCCGTGGCCCGGGGGGAGAAACGGTGGCGCTGGTCGAGTTGGGACAGGACATCACGGCGCGCAAGCGGAACGAAGACGCGCTCAAGGAAAGCGAACAGCGTTTCCGCCTGGCCGCTCAACTCATGGGCGAAGTGATCTGCGACTGCGACTTCGCCACCCGCCGCGTTGCCTGGAGCGGCGCGATTGAGAAAGTCACCGGCTACAGCGAGTCCGACTTCCAGGAACTCGGCCTCGATGACTACCGCGCCCTGATTCATCCGGACGACGACGCCGGGGTCATGGCCGGGATCGAGGAGGCGCGGCGGAATGGCCGGGAATGCCAGGCGGATTTCCGCTTCCGGCGCAAGGACGGCCGCTACATCCCGGTCGAGATGAGGGGGGCTTTTTTGGCTGCGGGAAACGGTGCGGCGCCAAGGATGCTCGCAACCTTCAAAGATGTCTCCGAGCGCAATCGGACCGCGGAGCGGCTTCTTCAGGCGCAGAAAATGGAGTCCGTCGGGCGGCTGGCGGGCGGCATCGCGCACGATTTCAACAACCTCCTCACGGTGATCAACGGCTACAGCTCCCTGCTGCTCGACCGCCTGGCGCCGGAGGATCCGCTCCGCCCCGGGCTGAGCGAAATCGGCCAGGCCGGCCAGCGCGCCGGGGAACTGGTGCGGCAGTTGCTCGCCTTCAGCCGGAAGCAGATGCTGAAGCCGTGCGTGCTTAACATCAACGACGCCGCCTCGGGGATGGCGGGGATGCTGCGGCGGTTGCTCGGCGAGGACATCGAACTGCGGATGGATCTCGCCCCGGACCTGGCGGCGGTCCGCGCCGACCCGGGCCAGATCCACCAGGTGCTGCTGAATCTGGCCGCCAACGCGCGCGACGCCATGCCTGCTGGCGGGCGGGTGACCGTGCGCACCTGGAACGTGAACCTCGAAGCGCCGCTGCGGGACGAACACGGCCTCGATGTTCCACCCGGGCGGTATTGCGCGTTCGCGGTCTCGGACACAGGCGCGGGAATGAGCGAGGCGGTTCGCGAACACCTCTTTGAGCCGTTCTACACGACCAAGGAAGTTGGCAAAGGAACGGGCCTCGGCCTCTCCACCGTGCACGGCATCGTTAGCCAGAGCGGGGGCTACATTGCCGTCGCCAGCGAACCAGGAAAAGGAAGCACATTCACGATCTACCTGCCGGCGGTGGACGATGCGCCCGCGAATCACGCGGACTCTCCGGCGGGGCGGACCGCGGAAGGCGCGGGAACCATCCTGCTGGTGGAGGATCAGCCCGAAGTGGCCGCTTTTGCCGCGGCGGCGCTCGAAGCCCATGGCTACCGCGTACTCCGCGCCGGCGGCCCGTTCGAGGCCTTGGATTGCTGCCGCCAGGCGCGCCTGCCCATCGACCTTCTGCTGACCGACGTCGTCATGCCGGAGATGAACGGGCGCGAGTTGGCCGGGCGGGTCCGGGAACTGCTTCCGGGGATTCGCGTGCTGTACATTTCGGGCTACCACGGGCAGGCGCTGGCCCAGCGCCTCGGGCCGGAGAACGATTCGCCGCTGCTCGCGAAGCCCTTCACGCCTTCGGCCCTGGCCGAACGGGTCGCGCAGCTTCTTCACGCCCGGTGATAGGCTGGATTCCAGCATGTGGAAGCTCTGGGTCCTCTGTCTCTCCGCCGTTCCCGCTCTGGCGCAACCGCTGCCGGAGAGGATCGCCGTGCGCGGCGTGTATTCAAACCCCAAGCCGCTCTGGGATCAGGGCGCGCGCCTCGACGAGTTGGGCATCAACGCGGTGTTCGTACATGCCGGATCGATCACCGCCGCGATGCTCGAGCGCGCCCGGGCCGAGGGAGCCCAGGTGTACGCCGAGTACCCGACTTTGAACGGCAAAGGCTACGTGGAGCAGCACCTCGAGGCGTGGCCGGTGGACAGCCACGGCGCGCGGGCTGCTCCGGCGACGTGGTTCCTGGGCGCCTGCCCCACCGAGCCCGGATTCCGCGCCTGGCGAAGGAAGCAGCTTGAAGACCTGCTCGAGCGGTATGACGTCGCCGGCGTCTGGATGGACTATTTCCATTGGCACGCGCAGTTCGAGGACCCCAATCCGGTGCTGCCGGAGACCTGCTTTTCACCCACCTGCCTGGCGGCATTCGCGCGTTGGGCGAAGCTCAAGCTTCCGGCGGGCGCCCCGGCCGCGCAGGCCGCCTGGATTCTCGCCCACCAGGACCGCGCCTGGCGGGAGTGGCGCGTGACCGTGCTCGAGGATTGGGCTCGCCAGGTGCGCGAAGTCATCCGCAAGAAGCGGCCGGGAATTCTGCTGGGGGTGTACCACTGCCCCTGGACCGACAGCGAGTACGGCGGAGCCCGCCGCCGCATCCTGGGCCTCGACTTTGAGCGCCTGGCGCCGCTGGTGGACGTGTTTTCGCCGATGGTCTA
>CAKZVG010000011.1 GCA_937921835.1 uncultured Bryobacteraceae bacterium
GCCGGTGCGGATCCAGCCGCCGCGCCTCGCGCGCCAGGGCACGCACGAATTGTTGCGCGGGAGGATTCTGGCCGTTGACCTCGTTGCACAGCCCCCAGGCGAATACACTTGGGTGGTTGCGGTCGCGCGCGATCATCTCGCGCAACTGTTCGAGCCCGTTGTTGAGAAGCCCGGCCGACGGCTCGTCCTTCATGCCCTCGAAGGTTCGGGGCCCCCAGGCGGGCGCCTCGAGTTGAATGAGGATGCCGTGGCGGTCGCAGTAGTCGAGCACGCGCCGGTCCTGGGGCCAGTGCACGCGGGTGAAAACGCAGTTCAGTTCTTTGAGATCGTTGTGGTCGTGCTCGATCCAGTGAGCGGGTTCGGCCATTCCGTAATCCGGGTGGCTGCCCGCCATGCGCTCCACGCCCATCAGCCGCACCGCTTCGCCGTTCAGCCAGAACGCGCCGTCGCGAACTTCGAACTTGCGGATGCCAAAGGTGGCGGAGGCGCGGTGCTCACCGGCGGCGGCTTCGGCGCGGTAAAGGTGCGGATGATCGAAGTGCCACAGCCGCGGGTGGGCCAGCGTGAGTGTGAGATCCATGTCGCGCGCCTCTCCGGGCGGGACTTCCCGGGCGGGAATCCGCGCCGCGGCCACCTGCCTGCCCGTGTCCGCTTCGCGAATCGCGACCGATGCCGGAACGCGCGCGGCGGCGTCCGAGGCGTTCCGCACCATCAGCCGCAAGGCGATGCGCGCATCCTTGTTGCCCGGATCCGGCACGGCGTCCACATCGGCCCGTTCAATGAAAACCTTCGGCGTGGCGAGCAACCGCACCGGGCGGTAGATGCCGCCGTCGGGCGTCCAGTCGTAGGAGTTGTTGCGCGGCAGCATGTCCGGGCGGAAGGAGTTGTCCACCCGCACCTCCACCAGGTTCGAGGCGCCGAACCGCAGCAACTTCGTAATGTCGAAGGTAAACGCGGTGTAGCCCTTGCCGAGGTGCTCGCCCGCTCTGGCGCCGTTCACCGTCACGGCCGCCGAATGATAGACGGCCTCGAATTCGATGCGGACGGCGCGGCCGTTCCATTCCGCCGGGACGTCGAAGCGGCGCCGGTACCACGCCACCCCCACGTAGTCCGCCGTGGCGCTCTCCACCTGCCAGGTGTGAGGCACGCGCACGGTGCGCCAGTCCGTCTCCCGGTCGAGGCGGAATTCCCAGGCGCCGTCGAGCGCCAGTTCTTCGGTGTTGCTGGTGCGCGCCGGCGCGGCGGGGGACTGGGCGGAGGATACGGCGGCGGATGCGCCGGCGCCGGCAAGAAAGCTTCTCCGGCTGCTCATCAGGGGAGAGCTTACCAAACGCCGCCCCGCCGCATGATACAGTGCCATCGTGGCGCAAGACGCGATTGACCGCCGCCGCTTTCTGGCCGCCGCCGGCGCCGCTGTGGTGGGGACGCCGCCCAACTTCGTGTTCATCCTGGCCGACAACTTCGGCTATGGCGACCTGGGCTGCTACGGCTCAACCAAACACCGCACTCCCCACATCGACCGTCTGGCGAGGGAGGGCATGCGCTTCACGAGTTTCTACGCTTCAAGCGGTGTCTGCACGCCATCGCGCGCCAGCCTGATGACGGGATGCTATCTGCGCCGCGTCGGCCTGGACCGCACCGATCCCGACGGCCACGTGCTGCGCCCAGTCTCACCCAACGGTCTGCACCCGGACGAGGTAACCATCGCCGAGATCCTGAAAACGCGCGGTTATTCCACCTCCATCGTGGGCAAGTGGCACTTGGGCGACCAATTGCCTTTCCTGCCCACGCGCCAGGGCTTCGACAGCTATTTCGGCATCCCTTACAGCGATGACATGGTGGGCGGCAAGCGGCTTCCAGGGCAGAAGTCACCCTGGCCGCCGCTGCCGCTGATGGAGAACGAGCGCGTCATCGAGGCCCCCGCTGATCGCGGCAGCTTGACGCGCCGTTACACCAGGCGAAGCGTGGAGATCATCCGCGGCGGCCACGGCCGCCCGTTCTTTCTCTATCTGCCCCACGCCATGCCCGGCAGCACGCCCACGCCGTTCCCGGGGGAGGCGTTCCGGGGCAGGTCGGCCAATGGCGCTTACGGCGACGCGGTGGAGGAACTCGATTGGTCTGCGGGCGAAATCCTGGCCGCGCTCAAGGAAACCGGACAGGACGGCAACACGCTGGTCGTCTGGACCTCCGACAACGGCGCCGTGCGCAGAGACCCGCCGCAGGGCTCCAACCTCCCGCTCTCGGGCTGGGGTTACACGACCGCCGAGGGCGGGCAACGCGTTCCCTGCATCGCACGCTGGCCGGGCCGGATTCCCGCCGGGCGCGTCTCGGACGCGATTGCGACGCTCATGGACTGGCTGCCCACCTTTGCCGCCTTGGCCGGCGCGGAGCTCCCGAAGGGCCGCGCCATCGACGGCCATGACATCGGCCCGCTGCTCACCGGCAAGAGCGGCCGCACTCCCTACCAGGCGTTTTATTATTACTACGGGCCGCAGCTCCAGG
>CAKZVG010000012.1 GCA_937921835.1 uncultured Bryobacteraceae bacterium
GATCCCAGAACGAAGGCCCGGTGAGCCCTTCATACTGCTTCGGGTTAGAGCGCGGCGTGTAGGGGGGCTGTTGGGCGAAGACCGAGGTGTCGAACCAGCGCGCCGGGGTCGGGTTCGGGATCACCGGATTGCCATTGGCGAGCATGGCGCCGAAGCGGAGGAAATCGCCCGAGTTGAAATACCAGGCGCCCACCACCTGCCAGCCGCCCAGGACGGCGTCGACGGCCCGGTTGGCGTGGCTCAGGTAGCGGCGGCCCTTGCCGAACGGGAACTCGTAGGTGCCGGCGGTCGAAATCCGGTGGCGCGGGTTGGCGCTCTCCTGGTAAGTGAAGCGGTCATCGTACTGCGCGATTTCGTCGTAGAACTCCGAGGCCCGCTCACGGATATAGGCGTAGCCGAACAGAAAGTTGTAGCCGTTGCGGAAGCCGCGCTGCACCTTGACCTGATACGACGTGTAGATGTTCTTGCGCCCCGGGGTGGCGATCTCGTAGAGCCCCCCGTAGTGCGGATATGGGCGCAGCAGCGATCCGACGGTGACGTTCCGCTGGTTGCGCGAAGGGCCGGGCATGATCTGGGGTGTCAGGTAGCCGAAGAACGGGTTGGGAACGGTGGCCGCCAACGCCGCCTTGTGCTCGTAACTCAGGCGCGGGTCCATCTGGTTGACGTTGTCCGTCCAGGGCAGATTCCGGCCCAAATTCGCAAAGAACGTGAGGTCGACGACAATCTGGTTCGGCAACTGCCGTTGCAGCGACAAGTTCATGCGGTCGTTCACGCCACGGGCCTCGTTCTGATAGAACCACAGCAGATTCTGTCCGCCCAGCCCGAGATAACGCCCGAAGCCCTTGCCTTTCGGAGGGATCAGCGGGTTGCTGGCCGGGAACGGATCGCGCATCACGGCTTGCGGAATCCCCTGGAGCACGGGCGCCGGGTTCTGGCTGGCGTCGAAGCCCAGATAGGGCGGCTCAAGGAAGTTGATGTTCTCGAAGCCCGAGAAAGGCGCGTCGACGAAATTGAACTCGGTGGGAACCACATAACGCGCGAAGCCGAAACGCAACGAGGTCCGGTCGTCGACGCGCAGCGCAATTCCGGCGCGCGGCATGAAGACCGTTTTGTGCGCGTTCCAGATGCCCTTGTTCTTCTCGTCGGTGAAGATCCAGGCGCCGTTCCACTTGTAAGGAATCTGCGCGTAGCGCGTCACGGTGGCGGGGATCTGCGGCGGGTTCGCCTGCATTTCCGGGATGGGCTCGGTCAGGTCCAGCTTGCGCGACATGCGGTACTCGGGATCCCACCAGGGCGTCTCGTACTCGTAGCGCAGGCCCAGATTCAGCGTGACGCGGCGGCTGAGCTTGTAGTCGTCCTGGAAGAACAGCGAATAGAATTCCGTGCGCGGCTTCTTCACCGGCTTCATGACCGCGATCGAACTGGTGTCCAGCGCCCCCAGCAGGAAGGTCGCGTAGCCGTGTCCGTAGAGGCGGGTATTGGGGCTGATGAAAGTCTCGGCGGTAAGCGCCGGAACGAAGTTGAACAGCGTCGTCCCGGTGACCAGCGTTTCGCCGCCGCTGCGGCGGGTGTCGAAGCCAAGCTTCATGTAGTGCGCGCCGCGCTGCTGCGAGATCTTGGTGTTGAAGGTCCTGCCCGACGGGCGCTGGCGCCAGTAGGTGGCCTGCTGGCCGAACTGCGCCCCTTCGATCGTGACGCGCGGCAGGTAAGGCGGCAGGTTCGCCGCGTACGGCTGGTACCACGGGTTATTGGGCCACACGTCCGCCCAGAGCTTGTCGCCCAGCTTGTCGCGCGGCGAGTCGTAATCGTCCACCAGCGAGTGGTGATCGCCGTGGAAGTTGACCACCGTGCGCTCGCTCACGGTCCAGATGGCGTCGCCCGAGATGCTCAGCGCGTGGCGCGCGCTGGCGCCCTGCGTGACATACCACTTCGACTTGTTCGGCGTCGGGTCGTTGGAATCGACCATGGTGTGCAGGTAGCTGTAGCGGCCGTAGACGCGCCACTTGTCGCTGATGTTCCAGTCCGCGCGGTCGGAGAGGTTGTAGTAGTTGGTCGAGCGCGTGAGCGTGGTGCGGAAGTTGTTGCTGCCGGTGATGTTCTCGCCCGGGTTGTTGGGTCCCCAGAGATCCTTCATGATGGCCGCCGACACCGGGTCGAAACGCGAGGCCGGAATGCGGTTGCCGGCGAAGGGCGTGCGCGAGGCGCGGTTGGTCGCCGTGTCCAACACCGTGGTGTAGGGGTCGAAGACCTGCTTGACGCCGCCGTCGATGTGCAGCGTCTGTGAGAAGTCGCCCTGGCGCTCCAGCTCGGTCGGCATGCGGCGCAGGTAGTTGAGCGGCTCGCGCAGCTTCCACTGTTCGAAGGTGAAGAAGTTGAAGATCTTGTTCCTGACGATCGGGTGGCCGGCCTGTCCGCCCCACATGTTGTTGCGCGCGGCGGTATTGCTCAGGATGGTACGGTCGGTCATGGCGTTCAACTTGGGATTGCGGCCCAGATAAAACACCTGGCCGCGCCATTCGTTGGTGCCCGACTTCATCGACATGCTGATGACGCCGCCCGCGCTGTGGCCGGCTTCGGCGTCGATGCTGTTCTGAAGAACGTTCACCTCCTGCACCGCGTCGGGCGGAGGCGCGTAGCTGGCCTTGTGTCCCACCCCGATCGGGCTGCCGTCGACCTGGAGGTCGTTTTTCAAGTTCGTGCCGCCGCCCAGTTCGACGCTGTTGGCGGCCCAGGAATGGTAGGGCATCATTTCGCTGCGGGTGTTTCTCGCCTCGGGATTGAGCAGCGACAGCTTGAACGGATTGCGATCGAAGCGCGGCAGTTCGGTGGCCAGCTTGTTGTCGATGGTCAGGGTGACGTTGGTCGAGTTGAACTGCACCGACACCGGGCTCTCGGTGACGGTGATGGTCTCCTGCACGTTGCCGGGCTGGAGAACGGCGTTGACGGTGATATCGCCGCGGCTCTGCACCTCGATGTTTTCCTGAATGAACCGGCTGAAGCCGGCCAGTTCCACCGTCAGCGTGTACGAGCCGGGCTCGACGTAGTCGAACAGGTACAGTCCGGTCTGATTCGACTGCCGCACGGCGCGAATGCCGGTGTTCACGTTCAGCAGCGTGACGTTCGCGCCGGCCACCACGGCCTGGCTCGAATCCGTGACAATGCCCTGAATCTTGGCGCGGTAGTCCTGTGCCGGGAGAATCCCGGTCAGGAGCAGACCCGGCGCCAGTACGATAAGAGAAAAAATCCCCGCGTTCTTCACTCTGAAACTCCTTAACGCGCAGCCGGGGAAGGCGTCCGGCGGTCGCGGCTATGGTAAGAAGCTACCCGGCGGGACTGCGCGCGCAGTCCAAAAACCCCGTGGCAGGAACCATGCTCATGCAGGCAGGCTCATTTTGCCGCAGCCAAGTCTATCAACACGGACAGGCGGTGTCAATTCGGTTGCGATTTCGTGTTCCGGCGGCCGGAACAGCGTCTTCCGCTATATCCCCGCCGCGCTGTAGACCGCTTTGCCGTTCACGATGGTCATGAGCGGCTCGATCTTGCGGATGTCCTCCACCGGGCAGGCCAGGAAGTCGCGGTCGATCACCACCAGGTCGGCGAGCTTGCCTTTTTCAATCGACCCCTTGCGCTGCTCGCTGAACTCCTGCCAGGCGGCCCAGACGGTGTACATCTTGAGCGCCTCTTCGCGCGTGATCTTTTCCTCGGGATACAGGGTCACGCCTTCCGTGGTGAGGCGCGTCATCGCCATCCACATGTTCAGGAACGGATTGAAGGGATTCACGGCCAGGTTCTTGTCGTAGCCCAGCATGTGGTCGCTTCCGCCGGCGACGTTGATGCCGTGGTCGATCATGGTGCGCACGGGGAAGAAGTACCGCATGTTCCCGGTTCCGAAAACGCGGCTGAGCGCGGGCCCGTCCAGGTGTAGCCAGGCGGCCTGCACGTCCACCGCGACGCCCAGCCGCTGCATCTTGCG
>CAKZVG010000013.1 GCA_937921835.1 uncultured Bryobacteraceae bacterium
AAGCAGAGCAAGGACCTCAACGCCTGTAACGCGAAAATGTAAGCGACGGCTACTCGCCTTCGGGATCGACGCCAACGAGCGCCGCGACCCGTAAGAGATTCTCCCACACGCCCGGGGCCAGAGGAATCCCCTCGCGGCGGCGCATCTCTTCGGAACGCCATTCCGGATCGCCGGCCACCAGGACTTCGTCATAGCCCTCGGCGGGCGCGGCGGATTTCACTTCCCGGATCAGGTGCTGCATGCGCGCGTGGAAGTCATCGAGCGGCAGAAAGCGGGCCACGTCGATGGCCAGGAAAAACTGGCTGGTGTCCATGGGGTGCTCCTTGATGCGGATGCCCCCCACCGCCAGGCCCTGCGCGCCGCCGCTCAGACCGGCGCACAGGATTTCGACCATCAACCCCAGCCCGCTGCCCTTGTAGCCGCCGAGCGGCATGGGCATGCCCTGGAGCGCCTCTTCCGTGCTGGTGGTGGGAACGCCGCGCGCGTCGAGCGCCCAGCCGGCGGGAATCGTGGGCTCGCCCTTGAACCTCGCCTTGAGGATCTGACCTAGCGCTACCGTCGTGGTGGCCATATCGAGCAGCCACGGCCGTCCGTCCGCGCCGCCGGGCACGCTCACCGAAATCGGGTTCGTCCCGACCCGCCCTTCCCGGCCTTGCCAGGGCGGGACGATCGGCGAAGAATTGCACATCACGATGCCGATCATGCCTTCGGCCGAGATCCGCCGCGACCATGCGGCGGCCGCGGCGAAATGGTTCGAACGCCGCGCGACGGCCAGTCCCAGCCCGTGCGCCCGCGCCAGCCGTACCGCGTGCCGGCAGCAGACCTCGGAGACCACCGGGCCGAGGCAGTTCTCGCCGTCATAGAGCAGGCAGCCGCCGCTCTCCGACAACACCCGGCCTTCGCCTTCGGCGCGCATGCGCTTCTCAAGCAGCGCGTCGATGTAGTAGGGCAGAAGCTGCATGCCGTGCGAGTCCACGCCGCGCAGGTTGGCGTAGAGTAGCGCTCCGGCAGTGATGCGCGCTGGCTCCGGCGCGACGCCCGCCGCTTGCAGAAGCCGCCGCGCGAAGCGTTCCAGCCGCGCGGCGTCGACGATGGTTTCCTCAGGCATTACCGCAGCGCCTCCTTCAGGTCCGGAGCGAGCAGCCGGCGGATCTCCGGCGTGTTCAGATCCTCTTTGGTGACCAGCCGCGCCTCGAGATCGATCCGCCTGGGCGGCGCCTTGCCGTTGAGCTTGTCCACCAGCGTGCGGACCGCCTCGAAGCCCATGCGGCGCGGATCCTGCACCACCATGCCGGCGATCGCGCCGGCCTTCAGGTCCTCGATCATCGTCTCGCTCGAGTCGAACGCCATGAGTTTCACCCTGCCCGCCGCTCCCCGCGCCTTCAACGCCAGCGCGGCGCCGGTGGAGCCAAGCTCGGTCGAGGCGAACAGTCCGTCAAGATCGGGGTGCGCGCTGAGGAAGTTCTCCGCCACCGCCATGGCCTTGGCCTTGTCCGACATGGAGAACTGCCGCGCCACCACCCGCACGCCGGGGAATTCCCGGGCCAGCGCGTCCTCGAAGCCGCGCTCCCGGTCCAGAGTGGAAAAGCTTCCGGGTGCGTTCTGAATCACGGCGACCTTGCCGCGCCCGCCGAGCAGGCGCCCGAGCGCGCGCCCGCCGAGCGCGCCGGCTTCGTAATTGCCGGTTGTGACGAAACTCACGTAGTTCTCCGTGTCCAGCCCCGAGTCGAAGATCGTGACCGGAATTCCGGCCGCCATGGCGCGCTCGACCGGCGGCACGATGGCCTTGCGTTCGTTGGCCGCCACCGCGATGCCATCCACCCGGCGCGCGATCATGGAATCGATGATCTGCACCTGGCGGCTGTAGTCGGTTTCCGTGGCCGGGCCATTCCACAGCACCTCGACGCCGAATTCCTTGCCCGCGGCCATGGCGCCGGCCTGCACCGAGACCCAGAAGTAATGCGAGTTGGCCTTGGGAATGACGGCGATCGTCTTGCGCCGCTCCCGCCGGCACCCCGGAAGAGCCAGCGCCGCCAGCAGCGCCGCCGCCCGGCGCCGCTTCACTGCGCGCACCATCCGCCGTCGATCAGGATGTCGGTGCCGGTAATGAAACCTGCCTCCTCCGAGCACAGGTACAGCGCCAGCCGTCCGACTTCCTCCACCTTGCCCCAGCGGCCGAGCGGAATCCGCGAAAGAAACATCTGGCTGAGTTCCGGATTCTCAAGCAGCGGCAGGTTGAGTTCCGTGGCGAAGGGACCGGGGCTGATTCCGTTCACGGTGATGGCCTCGGGAGCGAGTTCGAGCGCCAGCGACCTGGTGAAGCCCAGCAGCGCCGCCTTGCTCGAGGAGTAGGCCGTCCGTCCGGGCAGAGAAACGTGGCTCATGGTGGAAGTGAGGTTGAGAATCCGCCCGTATCCGCGGCCCTTCATGTAGGGTACGAAGGAACGGCACATCAGAAACGCGCCGGTGACGTTGGTCGTCAGCACCGCGTTCCACTCCTCCAGCGTGAAGTCGGTGATGCTCTTGCGAATGTTGATGCCGGCGTTGTTGACCAGAATATCGGCCCGGCCGAAGCGCGCCGCCACGTCCGCTTCCAAGGCGCGCACGGAAGCTTCCTGCGCGATGTCGCAAAGGAAGGTCCCGGCCTCCGCGCCCAGGGCCTGCGCCGCGCGCGCCGTCTCCGCCAGCGCCGCGCCGTCCCGCGCCACCAGCGCCAGCCGCGCGCCGGCCTCGGCCAGGGCCAGCGCGATGGCCTTGCCCAAACCGCGGCTCGCTCCGGTGACGACCGCTACGCGGCCCTCCAGCATTCGTGCGTTCATTCGGATGTTCCTTTCGCTTTCGTGTGCGCCGCGTCGAGGATGCGCTGAGCGATCTCGCCGGGCCGGTCGATGTTCAGGACCGTAATGCGGCTGGTGCCGCCCGCCGTTTCCACCGACAGGTTCCCGACGTTCAGCAGCCGCTGGCCGAGCGACTGGTTCACCAGGACGTCCTGCACCTTGCGCAGTTCCATCGAGCGCGTGGTCTTGCTCAACACGCCCGATTCGAAGCGCAGGCTGTCGCCGGCCACCGTCAGGCGCGTGAATGCCAGGCCGAGGTGCCGCAGCGCGGCCCAGGCGGCCAGCAGCCCGGGGATCGCAAGCAGGTAGAGCAGCCCGTGGCGTTCGCCCCTGGCGAGGATGAGGATGGCGGCGGCCAACAGGGCCGCCAGCAGGTACGTGGCTTTCAAGAGCTTGGCGCTCGGCCGGACGGTGAATTCGGGCATGATCTCGTGCGGTGTGCTCCTGAATGTGCATTGTAGCGTGCCCCGGGGACTTGTCGTACCATGGATTCCATGCGGAGGAAATTTAGCGTTTTTGTGTCTCTCGTGTGCCTGTCGGCCGGACCTGGGATGGCCGATTTCAGCTACGAGCAAACCAGTAAGATCACCGGCGGCGTAATGGCCGGCGCGATGCGCCTGGCGGGCGCCTTCTCAAGCAAAGCCCGCCAGCCGATGAAGCAGACCGTGGTGCTCAAAGGCGACCGGATGGCGACCATCAGCGCCGACTCGGCCAACGTCATCGACATCGCCCGGGAAACCATCACCGAAATCAACTTCGAGAAAAAGACCTATTCCGTGGTCACCTTCGCGGAGATGGCTGAGGCGATGAAACGCATGCAGGCCAAAATGCAGGGAGGCGGCCGGCAACAGGCCGACGTCGAGTACAAGATCTCGGTCAAGGACACCGGGCAGACCCGGCAGATCGCGGGCTTGAATGCGCGCCAGATGCTGCTGCTGTTCGCCATCGAGGGCACCGACAAGAAGTCGGGCGAAAAAGGCGCGCTGAACATGATCGCCGATATGTGGCTGGCGCAGGACGTGCCCGGCTACGGCGAGGTTCGCGACTTCTACCGGCGCATGGGGCAGAAACTGGCCTGGACGCCCGGTATGAGCGGTATGGCTGGCGCGCAGCCCGGCATGATGAAGGGCATGGCGGAAATCGCCAAGGAGGCTTCGAAGCTGGATGGGGTTCCGGTGCTCCAGATCATGTACCTCGGAGTGACTCCGGAA
>CAKZVG010000014.1 GCA_937921835.1 uncultured Bryobacteraceae bacterium
GATGGCTGCGATGGCGGGGCTGCCCATCACGCCGCACAACACGCAGACCGGGGCGGCGGCCTGCAACCTCCTCCAATTCGCTTCCGCGATCCCGAATATCGGGCCGCACATGGAGTTCTCCTTCCGCGGCAAGTACGGTGACGCCTCCTGGTATGAGCCCAAATTCCACCTCCGCGATGGGGCGCTGGCGGTTCCGGAGGGCCCCGGGCTGGGCGTGAGGATCGA
Organism: uncultured Bryobacteraceae bacterium; assembly: GCA_937921835.1. GTDB lineage: Bacteria > Acidobacteriota > Terriglobia > Bryobacterales > Bryobacteraceae > CAKZVG01. Next base: position 226 of record CAKZVG010000014.1, read on the forward strand.
TCCGGATTACCTGGCAAAGGCGCAACCGGTGTTTTCGACCTCCGTGTGAGGCCGGCAAGCGTCGGGCCGCCCAGCCGCGCCGCCTCTCGCGTTAACGCCGCCCGGAAGGCGGACAGCCTAAAGCCCGGCGCTGCTGAGAAAGGCGGCCGCCACCTCCTGCGCCGGTTTGCGCTCGACTTCCACCGCCCGGTTCAGTTCGCGCATGCGGCCGACGGCCAGCTTCCCGGAGAGCGCTTCGAGCGCCTTGCGCAAACCGGGGTGCGTCAAGTCGCCGCCGGGGCTCAGGACGAACGCGGCCGGATTGGCGACAAAAGCGCCGCGGTCGTCCTCGAGCGGCTGGAACTCGCCCCCGGCGAGCGCCGCATCGGTCGCCAGGCCCGCCGCCAGCGTCGCCCGGCCGTCGCGCAGCGCCCGGTAAATCTCGGCCGGAGGCAGCAGCGCGGTGGGTTTCGAGAACTCGAGCCGGTAATGCTTGGACAACAGCGGCAGCCCCCAGCCGCTGACCGTGAATTCGCGGGTTGCGGCCAGCGCCCAGCCATCCGGCGCATTCTCGGCGGCGCTGAGCGTGGCCGCTCTCAGCCGCCTCGCGTCGGAGGAGCGCACCACCATCACGGTCCGGTTGTCGAATCCGAGCGGCGGCAGCCAGAGCAGGTGGAACCGGCGCTCGTACTCCAGCCGGACGTTCTCACTGGCGACGGCGGGATCCGCGCTGAAGCCAACCTTGAGAATCGATCCCAAGGCGTCGGCGGCGTATTCCGGATAGGCGTCGACCTCGCCGTTCAAGAGGGCCTGGTGCGCCTGTTGGGCGTCACCGAGGTTGAAGAACCGCGTGACCGGCTTCCCGAGACGCTTTTCGACAAGCTGGGCTGCGATTTCGCACAGCAGCGTTCCCTCGGTTCCAGTCCGGCCGCCGATGCGGACTCGCGGCTCCTCGCGGCAGGCCGTCAGCAAAGCGGCGCCGGCCACGAGCAGCGGCAGCATGGCGCGGGGAAAGGAACGGGTCCGCATCTCAGGAATGCCGGATTTCGATCATCTGGTGGCCTTCGAGCCGCGGAACCACGAATTCGATCCGCCCGCCCTGGCGCTCGAAGGGCAGCCGTGTGCCCTGCGGAACCAGCGACAGCGTATCGACCGGACGCTCCGGCCGGATGGAGACCCGGAGCCCGTTGAGCGGGATGACGTCCTCGATCACATCGAAATCCTGGCCGCGGCGTTCAGGAATGTAGTGGAGCAGGTGCAGGACCAGTCTCTTCTCCCGCGGCTGCTCGTTGAGCGAGGCAAAGACCGTCGAGGGGCCGTCCACGCGCACCAGCGGGTCGGGAAGCAGCATCCCCACGGCGTTGGCCACCAGGCGTTTCACCCACAGCGGCGCGTTGCGGTGGTACTGCTCGAAGACCGGGTGCGCGAAGTAGATGCAGCGCCCGCGCCGCAACACCCCGGGATAGCCGGGCTTGCCGGCCGAGGGCGTGTGGCGGTGGGAAGAGAAGGTCTCCCAGGTACGGTTGAAGTAAGGAACGATGACTTCGGCCAGCACTTCGGTCCCGGCCAGCGCGCGGACCTGCTTGCCCTTGAGATACATCACCAACTCGGTGGCCGGCAACCCGGCGCCGACGGCGCCCTTGGGCAGCAGGAAATCCGGACTGTACGGCGCCTCGCCCACCAGTTCGACGCCCAGGCCGGCGAGGGCGAAGCGCTTTCCGGCCTCATCCAGTCCCGCCCCATGGGTGGCGATCAACGAGCCTCCAGCGGCCAGGTAGTTCTCGAGTTTGGCGGCGAAGGCGCCCGAGAGCGGAATGGCGTCCGGCAGCACCAGCAGTTTGTAAGGCGTGAGATCGCTGGCGGTGTCGAGAACATCGAACTGATGCCGCAGTTCCTGGAACATCCGGACCGCGCCGAAGATCGACGGCGGCAGAGAGCGCGCGGCTCCGCCGGTGAACTCCTCGGGATTGAGAATGCCGATCTCCGACACCGGCCGGGCCCCGGCGCACCAGGGTTCCTTCCGCTCCACTTCGCGGTATACGCCGCCGATCAGCTCATAAGTGGCCTGGTCGAGTTTTCCGGACGGGTGAAGCTGGTCGCCCACCGAGCACTTGGCGCCCAGAGCGAGCATCAGGAAGCATTCGTACTGGAGCGCGGCCGGGTTCTTGAGCGAATGGAAGTCGCCCCACGAGGTGTGGAACTTCCCGGTCATCCCCAGCCCTTCAAGCCCCAACGTCCGCACATAGCGTTGTTTGAGCGGGAAGTCCAGGTAACCCCAGCCGCCGCTCGGCAGCGATTCGAGCTCGAAGTGCGTGTAGGCGGCGGCCACGGCCCGGTGCCGCGGTCCGATGTGTCCGGCGTTGTAGAAGATGGATACGTTCTTGCCGAGCTTCCGCACCAGGGCCGACATGGAACGCTTCCACTCGTTGATCATGTTCAGCCCGTAGGCGCGGCGCGCGGCGGCGTCCCCGGGGTTGATCCCCGCCTTCTCCATGGCCGTGCGGCAGTAGTAGCAGGAGCAGTCGCGCGGCTGCACGATGTCGAAGAACAGCCCGTCGACCGGAACCAGCTCGAACAGCTCGCGCACGTGCGCCTCGAGGAACTCGCGGTAAGGGGTGTTGACGCACAGGTTGCGATAGAAGCCCGGCTGGTAGAACTCGGTGCCGGTGGGCGCTCCCTTGGCGTCCAGCACCAGCCACTCCGGGTGGCGCATCGAGCTGTAGTAATCCCACTGCACGGTCAGGTAGATGGGCACGCGGATGTTGCGCCGGTGGCAGGCTTCAATCTGTTCCTTCAGCAGATTCCGCCTGAGGTGCGGATGGCG
>CAKZVG010000015.1 GCA_937921835.1 uncultured Bryobacteraceae bacterium
GGCGTCCATGTCCTGGTCGAGAAGCCGCTGGCGGCAAGCGTGGCCGATTGCGACGCCATGCTGGCGGCGGCGGAGAAGTCCGGCGCGCGCCTCGGCGTCATCAGCCAGCGGCGCCTCTACGAACCCGTGCTGCGCGTGAAATCCGCCATCGACTCGGGCAGGATCGGCCGCCCCGCGCTGGGCCTAGTCCTCATGTTCAACTGGCGCGGCGAGGACTACTACCGCTCCGACCCGTGGCGCGGCCAGTGGCGAACCGAGGGCGGCGGCGTGCTGGTGAACCAGGCGCCCCATCAGTTGGACCTGCTGCTCTGGTTCATGGGTCCGGCCGAAGAGGTGAGCGGCGACTGGGCGAACCTCAACCATCCCTCCATTGAAGTCGAGGACACCGCGCTGGCCATGCTGCGCTTCCGCAACGGAGGCTTGGGGGCGGTGGTGGTGAGCGTGTCGCAGAAACCGGGCCTGTTCACCAAGGTGCACATCCACGGCTCGAACGGCGCCTCGGTGGGCGTCGAGACCGAGAGCGGCGCAAGCTTCATCGCGGGCGTGAGCGGCGTGGCGAAACCGCCCTGCAACGACCTCTGGACCATCCCGGGAGAGGAAGACCGCCTCTCCGCCTTCGAAACCGAAGACCGCGCGCGCTTCGCCGGGATCGACGCCACGTCACATTATCACCGGCTCCAGATCCGGGACTTCCTCTACGCCGTCCTCGAAGGCCGCGAACCGATGGTCACCGGCCGCGCTGGCCGCGCCGTGGTGGAACTGATCGAGGCCATCTACCGCTCCAGCCGCGAGCGCCGGCCGGTGTGTTTGCCGTTATCTTAGAGTAGGTGTCCGGGGCGGGAACCGCTTTGCCCCCGCCGCCGTCAGAGAGAGGCAGAATGCGGATTAAGACCTGGCTGTGCATCCTCGGCTTTCTTCCCGCGGCAGGCGCTGAACTGCCCGTCCGCGAGGTCGTGCTCTACAAGCATGGCGTCGCTTACTTTGAACGCTCCGGCGAGGTGCCGGCGGGCGAGAGCGTGCGCCTGGACTTCAAAGCCTCGGAGATGAACGACGTGCTCAAGTCGCTCACCGTCGAGGACCGCGCCGGCAAGGTGGCGGGACTGCGCTACGATTCAAGCGAACCGCTCGACCGGAAGCTGGGCGAGTTCCCCTTCCGCCTGGGCGACGCACAGCCGCTGGCCATGTTCATCGACCAGCTCAAGGGCGCGCGCCTGGAACTGAAACTCGGTCCGGAGACCGCGGCCGGCGCCATCGTCAGCGCCCGCCTCGTCCCGCCGCGGCAGGACCAGCCCGAGCGCCAGCAGGTGGTCCTGCTGCTCGATAGCGGAGACCTGCGCGCGATCGACCTTTCCGCCGCCTCCCCGATCCGCTTTCCCGATCCGAAACTGCAATTGCAGTTCCGTGACTACCTGGCCGCGCTCACGGCCGCGCGTTCGGCCGAGCGGCGCAGCGTCTACATCGACTCCACCGACGCCGGGGCGCGCCGCATCGCGGCCAGCTACGTCATCCCGGCGCCGGTTTGGAAGTCGAGCTACCGGCTGATTTTTGGCGAGCGCGAGACGACGATCGAAGGCTGGGCCATCGTCGACAACGCCACCGGCGAGGATTGGGCCAAAGTACGGCTGGCGCTGGTCTCCGGGCGCCCGATTTCCTTCGTGAGCCGGCTCTACGAGCCGCGCTACGTCGAGCGCCCGGTAGCCGAGTTGCCCGAGGACCGCGCGCAGGCGCCGGTGGTGCACGAAGGCGGCGTGGTGGGGGGAATCCTCGCCGAACCCCGCGCGATGGCCAAAGCGGCGGCGCCGGTTCCGCCCGCCCCGATGGCCATGGCGGTCCGGCCCGAGGCCGGCATGGTGAGGGAGCGGCTGGCGATGCAGTCCACCGTCGCCGCGGCGGCGGAGGGGCGGGAACTGGGTGAGTTGTTCGAATACCGCTTCGCGCATCCGGTAACGGTGCGCAAGAACGAATCGGCCATGCTGCCGTTCCTGCAACAGCCCGTCGCGGCGCGCAAGCTGCTCATCTTCTCCGAAGGCGCGTCGCAGCATCCGCTGAACGCCGCCGAGATCTCCAACAACACCGGCAAGACGCTCGACGGCGGCCCGGTCACGGTGTTCGAGGCCGGCGCCTACGGCGGCGAAGCCCTGATGGAAACGCTCAAGGCGGGCGACAAGCGCCTCATCAGCTACGGCGTCGATCTGGGCACGCGCGTCACCACCGCCTTCGATTCCGCGCGCGACGCGGTGCGCGAAGTGCGCCTGGCGCGCGGCATCCTCACCACCCGCTCGGCGATCGAGGAGACCCGCACCTACACCATCCGCAACGTCGACGCCCGAGCCAAGACACTCATCCTGGAGCACCGCAGCCGCCCGGACTACAAATTGCTCTCGCCTAAACCCTTCGAGACCACGGCCAACGCCTGGCGCTTCGAGGTGAAACTGGCCGGCGGTGCGGTCGAGAAATTGCCGGTGCGGGAGGAGCGGCTCCAGGAGACCACCACGGCGGTCGTCAACCTGACGCCGGACGTGCTGCTGAGCTACGTCCAGAACAAGGTGCTCAGCGACGCCGCGCGCCGGCAGCTCGAGCAGATCGCCGGGGAGAAGCGGCGCATCGCCGAGACCGACGCCGCCATCCGCCGCGCCGAAACGGAAATCAACGAGCTGGTGCAGGACCAGGCGCGGTTGCGCGAAAACATCCAGAGCCTCGGCCGCGTCGCCGGCCAGCAGGAACAGGTGCAAAAGTACGCGCGCGATCTGGCGGCCCAGGAGAGCCGGCTCGCCGGGCTTCGCGACCAGCTCGCCGCGCACCGCAAAACGAAGGCCGAACTCGAGAAGAACCTGAACGCCCTGATCCAGTCGGCGTCGTTCTGAAGGAACGGCGCGCTCAGCCGGTGTCCCGGCCGTACAGCCAAACCGCCTCCCGCGCCAGGGTGCGGGCAAAGCGGGACTCGGGCGGCAGCGCCTCCCATTCCGCGGCCGTGTAGACCAGGATGTCGGCCGGGACC
>CAKZVG010000016.1 GCA_937921835.1 uncultured Bryobacteraceae bacterium
ACACGGCGCGCGCCGGACAGCAGCAGAAAGGCCGCCAGAGCAAGGCCGAACCCGGCGGCGAAGGAGGCCTCCGAAGCCCGTAGCGCCACCCAGCCGCTCCCGCCGCCGGGCCGCGAAATATCCGTTGGCGGATTTGTTGACAGCCGCGCTCTGGCCGCTCAGGAGGCTGATGTTCAAGTCCGCAAGGTTCAAGCTGGGATTGAGGTTGAAGTACCACGTGCTCACAAACTCGCTGGCCACCAGATTGGCGGTGGACATCACCAGTTGCACGCCGCCGGCAACGTCGGTGAAGGTGGCGGTCAGCCAGGGCAGCGTGGGGCCAGCGGGGGCGGCGCCGCCGCTGTACTCATGGTTCAGTTCGAGGATCAAACACTACAGGGTCGGAAACGGCTCGGTCGCCGGGTAACACGCGCATAGGTTCCACCCCACAATCCATCGAACCGTTACGCACCAGGCCGTACAGCGCCGGCCGGCGGCCGGGGCGCCTCGATCGCCGCCGGTTCCACCGCAGGCCGTATAATTGCCCTTACATACGATGCTACGGCGCACCCTCATCTTCGCTTCCGTTCTCTCCGCCGCGCTGGCGGCGCAGGAGGTCTCGCAAAGCGGCCTGCGCCTGGAAGCGGCCCGGCCCATGGTGGCGCAGCCGGTCCGCGCGCCGCAAGCCATGGCCGCCACGGTGCATGAGCTGGCGACCGCCGCCGCGCTGGACATCCTGCGCGCGGGCGGCAACGCGGTGGACGCCGCCGTGGCGGTGGGATTCGTGCTGGGGGTGGTCCATCCCGAAGCCGGCAATCTGGGCGGCAGCGGCTACCTGCTGTTGCGCACCGCCGGCGGCCGGGTGACGGCGATTGACTACGGCGGCGCGGCGCCCACCGGCTCGCGCCCCGGAATGTTCGCCTCCGCGCGCGAGGCGAGCGTGGGCTACAAGTCCGTCGCGGTGCCGGGCACCGTGAGCGGACTCGGAGTGGCTCACGCCGCCTATGGGAAGCTGAAGTGGGCGCGCTGCCTGGAGCCGGCCCGGCGCCTGGCTCAGAACGGCTTCCCGGCCTCCTACCGCCTGGAGTTGATTCTCAGGCTCCAGGTGCCGGTGATGAAGGAGTTTCCCGAGAGCGCGAAGATTTTCCTGCACGGCGGCGACCTGCCCCTCAAACAGAACGAAATCCTCCGCCAGCCGGAACTGGCGGCCACCATCGGCCGGATCCAGAAGCACGGCTGGCGGGAGTTCTATCAAGGGGAAACCGCGCGCCGCATCGCGGCCGACATGGCCGGGCACGGCGGATTGCTGACGTTTGAGGATTTGCGCGCCTACCAGGCCAACGAAACCGAACCCCTGCGCGTCGTCTACCGCGGGCATCCCGTGTACACCATGCCTCCAAGCGCGACCGGCGGCATCGCGCTGGCGGTGATGCTGAACGTCTTCGGCCGCTATCCGATGGAGCTGGGGCGCGAAGGCTCCGCCATGGTGCGTCATCTCCAGATCGAGGCGATCCGCCGCGGCCACGCCGCCCGGGCGCGGTTGCTTTCCGGCGAGCCGGTTCCCATCGAGCGGCTGGTCAGCGCCGAATACGCCGCGGCGGCGGCGGACATTTCGCTCGACCGCGCCACGCCGGTCCACGGCTCAACGGGCGACGAGGCGCCCGACACCACGCAGTTCACCATCGCTGACGCGCAGGGCAACCTTGTCTCCAATACCTACACCCTCAGCGGCTTCTTTGGCTCGCAGGTGGTGGCGCGCGGCACCGGTGTGCTGCTCAACAACCACATGTCGGCGTTCCGTTCCTCGAAGCTTCTGGCGCCGGGAAAGCGCTATCCCTCCACCATGGCTCCAACCATCGTGCTGCGGCCGGACAACTCGCCTTACTTCGCGCTGGGAACCCCCGGAGCGAGCACCATTCCGGCCACGCTCTTTCAGGTGATCAGCAACATCATCGACTTCCGGATGTCGCTGCGCGACGCCATCGAGTTCCCGCGCCTGGATGCCTCTTCGCCGGCTGTCACCGCCGAACCGGCGGCGCTCATCTTCGACATCGCCGAGAGATTGCGCGCCATGGGCCACCGCATCAGTCCGCAGTTGCGTTCGCAAGGCGACGTGCAGGCGATTCTTATCGAGGAGAACACGGGCTGGCGTGTCGGGGCCTCCGACGGACGGCGCGGCGGAGCCGTGCGAGGATATTGAGATGAGACCACCGCTGACCGGCTTCGCGCTCGCCGCGTTGCTGCTGTTCCCTGCCGCTTGCGCCGCGGACAAAGTGCATGAGGAGTCCAACGGCCGCGTCTGGATCGAAGCCGAGGACTTCCACTCGCAAGAAAAGACCGAAAAGCGGCGCTGGTACCTGACCACGCTCAAGGAGACGCCGCAAGTCGAACCCGATGGCGACCCCAACCACGCCGCCGGCGCCAGCGGCGGAGCGTACCTGGAGGCGCTGCCCGACACGCGCCGCACGCACAGCGACAAGCTGATCCGCGGCGAGAACTTCGCCAACGAACCGGGAAGCGTGGCGGTCCTCAACTACCGCGTGCGGTTCCACACGCCCGGCCGGTATTACGTCTGGGTGCGCGCCTATTCCACCGGCACCGAGGACAACGGCCTCCACGTGGGGCTGAACGGCCAGTGGCCGGAGAGCGGGCGGCGCTTGCAGTGGTGCGAAGGCAAGCGCTCCTGGCGCTGGGAAAGCAAACAGCGCACCGAAGCCAATCATTGCGGCGAGCCGGGCAAGATCTTTCTCGACATCCCGGCGCCAGGCCTGCACACCGTGTCGGTGTCCATGCGCGAGGATGGCTTCGAGTTCGACCAGATGCTGCTCACGCGCGACCCAAATCATCAGCCCGGCAACTGAACCCCCGGGCCGGATAGAATGATTCCGGGAGTGAAGGACTCATCCATGCAGGAACGCCAGGCCAAGAACTTCTCTGATCCGGCAGGGCGCCGGGCCTTTCTCGCCCGGGGAGGAGCGGCGCTGGCGGCGCTGGCGGGCGCTCCGGCCATCGCACAGCGGAGGCGGCCCAACATCGTGTGGATCCTCGCCGAGGACATGTCGCCGCACTTCAACGTCTATGGCGAGAAGGTCTCCACCACACCGGCGGTTGACCGCATGGCGGCCGAGGGCGTGCGCTTCAGCAACGCGCTGGTCACCTGTCCGGTGTGCTCGCCCTCGCGCTCCGCCATGATCACCGGAAGGTACCAGACCAGCATCGGCGCGCACCAGCACCGCAGTTCCCGCGGCGCGGTGAAGATCCACCTACCCGAAGGCGTCCGCACCCTTCCCGAGATCTTCCGCGAGCACGGCTATTACGTCACCAACGGCGCGGCGCCACAGCCGCCCGACATGCGCTACCGGGTGGGCAAGACCGACTACAACTTCGTGTACCCGGACAACCTCTACGACGCCACCGAGTGGTCGGGCCGCAAAAAGGGACAGCCCTTCTTCGCACAGGTTCAGCTTCGCGGCGGCAAGTTCCGCAGACCGAAAGTCTGGTTCGATCCGGAGCGGGCGCCCAAGCTGGTCAGTCCCGAAGCGGTGAAGCTGCCGCCTTACTATCCCGATGACCCGCTGATCCGGCGGGACTGGGCCGAGTATCTGGACGGCGTCAACTACGTGGATCAGGAAGTCGGCCACATCCTCGAGCGCCTGCGGCGGGAGGGCGAACTCGACAACACGGTGGTCTTCTTCTGGACCGACCACGGCATCAGCCCCGCGCGCGGCAAGCAGTTCCTCTACGAGGAAGGGGTGAAAGTGCCGCTGGTGGTGCGCGCGCCCGGCTGGGTTGGAAAGGGCGAGGTCCGCGACGATCTGGTGGCGCATATCGACATCGCGGCCACTTCGCTTGAGTTGGCGGGCATCCCGCTGCCCAAAGGGATCGAAGGACAGCCCCTGTTCGGCCGAAACGCCAAGCCGCGGGATTATGTGGTGACGGCGCGCGACCGCTGCGACGAAACCGTGGATCGCATCCGCGGCGTGCGCACGGCCCGCTACAAGTATATTCGCAACTACTACCCGCGCCGCCCGCACCTCCAGCCGTGCGCGTACAAGGACGCCAAGGACATCCTCCAGCGGCTGCGCGAGCTGCATGAGAAGGGGAAGCTCAACGCGCTTCAGGAGCGCATCCTGTTTTCGCCCGAGCGCTCCAGGGAGGAGTTGTACGATCTTCAGCAGGATCCCTGGGAGGTGAACAACCTCGCCGCGGAGCCGGGGATGAAGACCACGCTGGCCGAACTCGGCGGCATCCTGGACCGCTGGATCCGCGAGTCCGGCGACCATGGCGAGAAGCCCGAACGCGAAGACGCCTACGACGCCGAAATGCAGGTCTACCTGGAAAGCATCGCGCGGCAGGGCGAGGAGCGGCAGAACGTCATCCGGCGGAATATCGCCACCATGAAGCGCTGGGCCCGGGAAGGCAAGTAAGGGACCGCGGCGATGCGCGTCGCTCTGGTCAATACGAACCGGATGCGTCCGCCCATCGCGCCTATTGCGCTCGACTACCTAGCGGAAGCGCTCGACGCGCACGGACACGCCTGCGAGATCCTGGATCTCTGCTGGGAAGACAACCCGCGCGCGGCGGCCGCCCGCTTCTTCGCCCGCCGCGAGTTTGGCCTGGTTGGCATGACGCTGCGCAACACCGACGATTGCGGCTTCACCAGCCGGCAGTCGTTCGTGCCGGAGTTCGCGGAGACCGTGGCGGCGGTTCGGGCCGCCGCGGGAGCGCCCGTGGTGCTCGGGGGCGCCGGCTTCTCGGTGATGCCGGAGGTGGTGCTCAAGCTGTGCGGCGCGGAGGCGGGCGTGTGGGGCGACGGCGAATT
>CAKZVG010000017.1 GCA_937921835.1 uncultured Bryobacteraceae bacterium
GCCGGAGGCGGCGCCGTTGACGGCGCCGGTGACGCGGGAGCCGGCGCGGGTTCCCCCGCGGGCGGCACGGCCGGAACCTCGGCGGCCTTCTGCTCGCGCGGAGCGAAGCTCAACTTCACCGTCTGGTCGTTACCGGCGGAGATGCCCTTCAGGTTCGTGCCGGTGATCTCGGGTGCGCGCACGATATGAGGGATCAGCACGAAGAGCAGTTCGGCGCTGTTCTTCTCGAGGTTTTCGCTGCTGAACAGGCGTTTTAGAATCGGAATTTCCGACACCCCGGGCAGCCCCGAGAACACGCGGCTGTCCTGCCCCTGCATCAGTCCCCCGAGCACGCTCACCTCGCCCTCCCGGATCCGCAGGTCGTGCACCACGCGGCGCTGGCCGATGACGGGCTGCTTCAGCCCGCCTACGTCGATGTTGTCGCGCACCGAGGAGATCTCGGCCTCCACGTGCAGGGAGATCTCCTTGTCGCCGTGGATGCGAGGCGTCAACTCCACCTTCACGCCCACCTCGGCGAACTGAAATTGCGTGCTGACCAGCGGGCTGACGCCCACCGAACCGATGCCCGGCTGGAAGCTTCCGGTGGCGTACGGATACTTGTCGCCGATGTGCAGCGTCGCCTTGGTGCTGTCGGCGGCCCGCAACTGCGGCTGCTGGAGCACGCGCGTGGCGCGGTCGCTCATCAGCAACTGGACGAAGTAGCCCGGCAGCGTGAGCGAGAAGTCGTTCTCGGTGATCTTGCCGATCTGGCTGAGCGCGATCAGGTTGCTGCCGGCGCCGGCGCCGGCGGATAGACCGCTGCCGGTGCTGTCCGGATTCGGGCTCGCGCCCGGATTGGTCAGCACCGGATTGCGCGGGGTGAATCCAATCGGGATGCTGATGCCGTTCTTGCCGCCGCTGACGAGCGTGGCCGCCAGGTCCCGCGTCCGGGTTTTGTTGGCCTCCATCACCATGATGTCGATGACGACCTCCGAGCGCGGCTTGTCGAGATCCGCGATCAGCTTCTCGGCCAGCGCTACCTGGTCGGCCGAGGCGCGCACCACGATGGCGCTCTGCGCGTTGTAGGTGAACAGCCGCCGGATGTCGGTGACCGAGCGGATGGTGGTGGCGATTTCCTGAAGCTCCTGCACCGTGGTGACGTTTTGCAGGTAGAAGGTCTTGACCACGTGGTCTTCGTAGTCGCGGCGTTTGGTGACGTTGTCGTTGGTGACGAAGACGGTGTTCGCCGAGAGGGGTTTCCAGAAAGATTTGGTGATGACGCTCAGGTAATCGAGCGCCTGCTCGAGCGTCGTGTGGGCAAAGTCGACGCTGAAGCGTTTTCCAGGCGGCTCCTGGTAGTCCGGGTCGAAGACCACGTTGATGCCGGCCAGCTTGCCGACCGTCTCGAAGAGCACCTTCACCGGCTGGTTGCTCATCTTGAGGGTGTTGATCTGGGGCGAGATGGGCTTGAGTTCGGGCACCGGCAGGACGGCCGCGATGCGTTCCTCGATGGCTTTGCGGGCTGCCTGCGTGGGAGTCAGGCCCCGTTCGGCCTGGGGTGAGGGCGTCTTCTTCTCGCGCTCGATCATCTGCATGGTGCGGCGCAGTTCCTGCTCGGCGACGCTCGAGGCCGGATCGACCGCGAAGGCCTTCTGGAACTCGCGCAACGCCTCTTCGAGCTTGCCCTCCTCGCGCAGCTTGCGGCCGGCATCCACCAGGGCCTGGCCGGCCTGGTAACGCACCCGCCGCATGGCAAGCTGATAGGCGGCGTCGGTGGGATCCTCGAGCACCGCCTTCTCGAACAGATCGAGCGCCTTCCCGTAATCTCCCGCGTCTTCCGCCACCCGGCCTTCCTTAAGGTAACGGTCGCCTTTCCGCGTCCGCGCGGGCGCCGCGGAGCTTAGCGCCAGGACCAGCACAACGGCGCTTACTCTCTTTAGATAGAACGAATTACGCATCGGAGTCCGTTGCCGGGTTGTGTTACCATGAAGAAGCCCGTTCGCACACTCTCGCGAGAGCCTGACTTCACAACGACAGACGCAGCGGGGGATCTTCCCGTTGAGAACAAAGTTGCCGGGAGGGACGCAGTGCGGGTGTCCGCCGGAGCGCTTCGATGGCACACTCGGAAAGTTCGGTCAAGATCGTCAGTGACAACCGCCAGGCGCGGCACAACTACGTGCTGCTCGAACGCTTCGAGGCGGGACTGTCGCTGACCGGCACCGAAGTGAAGGCGGCGCGCGAGGGCAAGGTGCAGCTTAAGGAGAGCTACGCCGAAGTCGTGGGCGGCGAGGCGTGGCTGGTGAACGCGCACATCAGCGAGTACTCGCACGGCAACCGCGAGAACCACGAGCCCAAGCGGCGGCGCAAGCTGCTGCTGCACCGCGCCGAGATCGACAAGCTGCTCGGCAAGACGCGCGAAAAGGGCCTGGCGCTGATTCCCACCCGCATGTACCTCAAGCAGGGGCGGATCAAGTGCGAGCTGGCCCTGGCGCGCGGCAAGAAGCTGCATGACAAGCGCGAGGCCGAACGGACGCGCTCGGCCGAAGCCGAGGCGCGCGCCGCCATCCGGCGCCACTCCAAGTCATAGTCTTTAAGGAAACCTATGGAACTGCGCATCGAGAACCAGCCATTCGCCGGCATTGAAACCGGCGCCCTGATCGTCCCGGCCTTCGAAAAGGATGCCCCGCGCGATTCGGGGCTGCTCAAGGAGATCAACGGCGCCACCGGTGGCTGGATCGACGAGATCTACGCGAGCGGCGAGTTCGCGGGCAAGTCCGCCGAGATCGCCGTCCTGCACCGCCCGCAAGGGTTCCGGGCGCGGCGCCTGGCGCTCATCGGCTGCGGCAAGCCGGACCGGTTTTCGACGGCCGAGTTGCGGCGCGCGGCGGGAGCGGCCGTGCGCGCGCTCAAGGCGAAATCGGTGCGCGAGATGGCGCTCGCGCTGGAAGCGCCGTGGGCGGGCGACGACTGGGCCGCGGCGGCGGTGGAAGGCGCGCTGGCGGGCGAGTTCGACCCGGACCGCTACAAGACCGGCGAGGAGGAAAAAAAGCGGGTTGAGGTCTTCGCGCTCGCGGGCGCGGCGAGCGAAGCGGCCCTCGAACGCGGCCGCATCCTCGGCGAGGCGCAGAACTTCGCGCGCGAACTCGCCAACGAGCCCGGCAACCGGCTCACTCCCGGCGTCCTGGCCGGGCGCGCCCGGGCGCTGGCCGCCGAAGCGGGTCTGGAGTGCGAGGTCCTGGACCAGGACCGCATGCGGCAGCTTGGCATGGGTGCGCTGCTCGGCGTGGCGCAGGGCAGCGCCGAGCCGCCGTATCTCATCCTGGTGCGCTACCGCCCGCCGAGTGTAGCCGAAGGCGCGCCGCACCTGGCACTCATCGGCAAGGGCGTCACCTTCGACACCGGCGGCATCTCCATCAAGCCCTCCGAGCGCATGGAGGAGATGAAGTACGACATGTCGGGCGGTGCGGCGGTGCTGGCGGCCATCGGCGCGCTGGCGCGGCTGAAACCCGCCATTCCGGTCACGGCCTTCGTGCCGGCGGTGGAGAACATGCCCGGCGGCAAGGCGCAGCGCCCGGGCGACATCGTCCGGACGCTGGCGGGCAAGACCGTCGAAGTGCTGAACACCGACGCCGAGGGCCGGCTGATCCTCATCGACACCATCACCTACGCGAAGCAGCTCGGCGCGACGCACCTGGTGGACGTCGCCACGCTCACCGGCGCGATCGCGGTGGCCCTCGGCGGAGTGAACGTGGGTGTGTTCTCGAACCACGAAGAGTTTCAGAACCGCCTGCTGGCCGCGGCGCGTGAGGCGGGCGAAAAGATGTGGCCGATGCCGGTGGACGAGGAGTACAAGGAGCAGTTGAAGAGCGCCTTCGCCGACCTGCCCAACATCGGCACGCGCTACGGCGGCGCGATCACAGCCGCGCTGTTCCTCAAGGAGTTCGCGGAAGAGACGCCCTGGATTCACCTCGACATCGCTGGAACGGCCTGGCTCAGCGAGTCCAAACCGTTTCTGGCCAAAGGCCCGTCGGGTGTGGCGGTGCGCACGCTCATCCGGCTGGCGATGGAGTTCAAGGCGAATTAGCAGCCGCGGCTCGCATTCCTTGCCGGCGAAGCGCGGCGCGCCGCCGTTCTGGTTTCCGGCGCGGCCGCGGTCAGAAATGGACTCTTTTCGGGCCGGCGGCGATGGTCTCGGGGGCGGCGTCTTTCTCGAAAAGCTTGAAGTTCTCGATGAAGCGCGCGGCCAGGCCGTCGTACTTGCGCATGTACTCCTCGCGGCTCGGCCAGGTGCCGGCCGGGTCGAGGATCTCGGTTGGAACGCCTTCGACTTCGGTGGGAACCTCGAAGCCGAACACCGGGTCGGTGCGGTAGGGCACGTCCCGCAGCTTGCCGCTCAGCACGTCGCTGAGCAACTGGCGGGTGTGCTTGATCGAAATGCGCTTGCCGACGCCGAAAGGCCCTCCCGTCCAGCCGGTATTCACCAGCCAGCAGTGCACGCCGTGTTTGAGGATCTTCGACTTCAGCAGCGCCGCGTATTTGTGCGGGTGGTGCACCATGAACGGCGCGCCGAAGCAGGTGGAAAACGTGATCACCGGTTCGGTGCCCAGTCCGATCTCCGTGCCCGCGATCTTGCTGGTGTAGCCGGAGATGAAGTGGTAGACGGCCTGGTCGACGCTGAGCCTGGAGATCGGCGGCATAACGCCCGAGGCGTCGCAGGTCAGAAAGATGATGTTCTCCGGATGGCCGGCCATCTTACTGGGCCAGGCGTTTTCGATGTAGTTCAGCGGATACGCGCCGCGGGTGTTCTCGGTGAACGAATCGTCGTTCAGATCGAGCCGCCGCGACACCGGATCCATCACGACGTTTTCGAGGATGGTCCCGAAGCGGCGGGTGCAGGCGTGGATCTGCGGCTCCGCCTCCGGCGACAGGCGGATGACCTTGGCGTAGCAGCCATCCTCGAAGTTGAATACACCGTTGTCGCTCCAGCCGTGCTCGTCGTCGCCGATGAGGTGGCGCGACGGGTCGGCCGAGAGGGTGGTCTTGCCCGTGCCCGAGAGGCCGAAGAAGATGGCCACATCTCCCCGCTCGCCGACGTTGGCCGAGCAGTGCATGGGCATCACCCCGTCGAAGGGCAGCAAGAAGTTGAGCACGGTGAAGATGGTCTTCTTGATCTCGCCGCCGTAGCTGGATCCGCCGATGATGGCCAGGCGGTCGGAGAAGTTGCCGATGATGAAGGTCTCGGTGCGGGTGCCGTCCACCATGGGCGAGCCGAAGAAGTTGGGCACGCAAATGATGGTGAATTCCGGAACGTGCTTGCGGTAGGCGTCCTGTCCCTGCGGCTTGATGAACATGTTGCGCGCGAACAGGCTCTGCCAGGCGTGCTCGGTAATGATGCGGATGGGCAGGCGGTAATCCGGATCGGCGCCTGCGAAGAGATCCTGCACGAAGACGTCGCGGCCTTGCAGGTAGCCTTGCAGGCGCGCCACCAGGGAATTGAAGGCCATGGGGTTGAAGGGGCGGTTGTACTCGCCCCACCAGACGTGCTCCTCGGTGGTCTTTTCGCGCACGATGAACTTGTCGGCGGCCGCGCGGGCGGTGTGCTTGCCGGTGTTGACCACCAGCGGCCCCAGGTGGGCCAGGTTCGCCTCGCGGCGGAAAATGGCCTCTTCGTAAAGGGCGCCCGTGGGGAGATTCCAGTACACGCGATTCAGCTTGATGAGACCGTGGTTGACGAGCCCGTAGGAGGCGGCCAGCCGGCCGGCGTGCTTGGCGGCGGGGGATTCCATCTGATAGAGGTTCATGGTCCGGATCCCCGCCTCTAGGCCCAGTCCCGCACGAGTTTACGGTCGCCGAGATAGAGTTCGTTCGGCGCGTTGGGATCGAGCGCCCACTGGATGCGCTCGATGCCTTCGCGAATCTCCTTGATGGTTCCGCAGAAGCTGATCCGCAGCCGGCCCTCCATGCCAAACTCCTTTCCGGGCACGGTCACCACGCGGACCTTGTCGAGCAGGAAAGCCGCCAGCTTCTGCGAACTCTTCTCGTAGGCGCTGAAATCGGGGAAGCTGTAGAAGGTGCCGTCCGGCTTGGTGACGTCCACGCCGGGGAAGGCCTTGAGCCGGTCGTAGAGCACGTTGCGGTTGTTCTCAAGCGTCATGCGCAGGCTCTCGATCGAGGTCTGCACGCCGTTCAGCGCGCCCACGGCGGCCCACTGCGACGGCGCCGCCGGTCCCGAGGTCTCCTGGCTCTGGATGTTGGTCATGGCGGCAACCAGCTCCCTGCTGCCAACCGCCCAGCCGATGCGGTAGCCCGTCATGGCGTACATCTTCGAAACGCAGTTGATGACCAGCAGCTTGGAGGACTCGATGTCCCGGGTGACGTATTCGTAGCAGTTGACGGGCTGCCGGCCGTCGAAGATCAGGCGGTTGTAAGTGTCGTCCATGAGGAGGTAGAGATCCTTCTTCTCGCACAACTGGACGATCTCGGCGATGAAATCGCTCGAATACATCACCCCGCTGGGGTTGTTGGGGCTGTTCAGGATGATGCACTTGGTGTAGGAGCCGATGGCGTCGGCGATCTCCTTCACCGTGGGCTGGAAGCCGCCGCTTTCGGCACGCACCGGCACGGGGACGCCGCCGGCGATCTTCACCATTTCCGGGTAACTGACCCAGTAAGGCACCGGGAAGATGACTTCGTCCTTGGGATCGAGGATGGCGTGCAGCGCCACCATGATGGACTGCTTGGCGCCGCTGGAGGCAATGAC
>CAKZVG010000018.1 GCA_937921835.1 uncultured Bryobacteraceae bacterium
GCGGTAGAGGAAGCCGCAGGCGGCCAGACGGTCGGCCAGCACGAAGGAGCGCGGAGTGGCTTCGATGGGCGCGAAACGCAGCACCGGGACGCCGGCCAGCGGGTCGGGAACGCGGCCCAGGCAGAAGCGGCCCGTGCTGGCCGGTCCGGTGTAGAGGTGTTCGTTGACGATCAGCCGCACGCCCTCGTAGTTCGCGCCCGGGATCACCTGAAATTCGAGAATGCGCGGATAGCCGCGGTGGCTTTCTTCGAGCGAGTAGCTGCTGACGAAGCGCATCGATTGCGGCGCGCCCTGGAAGAAACGCACGCGCTCGCCCCGCCCTCCGGCCGGCGCCATGCAATCCGCCGCCGCCGGGAGCAGGTTCGACACCTGCTGTTCGAGCACCCGCTGCGCGCCGAGCGAGCGCCGGTTGGCCATCAGCCGCCCGTTGGCCTTCTCCATCGCGTTCAGGCCCACCCGCATGGCCATCACCAGGCCCACGGCGAGCAGGCTTACCAGCGACACCGCGATCAGCACCTCGATGAGGGTCATGCCCGAGCGGAGACGGCCGGGGGACGTCATTCCCGCCGCGCGCCTCCCATCAGCGCCTGCTCGCCGGGCCGGATGACACCGCGGCGGAAGCCTTCGAGCGCGAAGGAACGCCGCCGCCCGCCACTCGTCCACCACACCTCGAGTTCGATGCGCTCGAGCGCCATCGAGCCCGGTCCGGCCTGCGGCAGCGATTCGAACACCGTCGCCATGGCTCGCCATCCGCCTTCGACCCCCTCCGCGCCGGCTGGAGACCACACGCCCTCGATGGGCGTGTACTTGGGCAGGCGGGTGTCGAGCAGCAGTTCGTCCAGCTTGCGCTTGGCGAGCAGCGCCGCGCGGTCGTAGTCCGTCAGCCGGCTGGCGTTGTTGAGCGACGCCGAGATGGCCGACAGCAGTCCCGAGACCGCCACCGCCATGATCACCGTGGCGACCAGCACTTCGAGCAGCGTGAAACCGCGGCGCGGAGATTTCATTTCGCCTCCAGCCGTTCGATTTCGGGCGCGCCGGTCACCGGGTCCACGCGCACGATGCGCCGGGCGCCGCGGCGGTTTTCGAGTTCGATGCCGAAGCGCGGAATCGCGCCCGCGGGATAGAGCACGATGTGCCGCGGCAGGTTGGCGTCCACGGGCGCGTCGGGAAGGACGCGGGCGATCGAGACGCCGTCGGGGAGTTCCAGCCGCCGCAGGAAACCGGGTTCGGAAGAGCGCAGCGTCAGCGCCCGCTCGGCCTTGAGGATGGTCACTTCCATCACCTCCTGCCGCCGCGCGGCGCGGTTCAAAGCGCCGTTCAGAAAGCTGGCGATGGAGTCGCACGCCGCCGAAAGCCGCAAGGAATCGACGCCCGAGGAGACCGACGGAAACGTCACCCCCACCATGAGCGCGACAATGCCCACCACCAGCAACATCTCGATCAGCGTGACGCCCCGCCGGCGCCGTCCGGGAAGCATCATTGCGACTTCCAGCTCACCACGTCGGCGTTGATGCCCTCGCCGCCCGGCTGCCCGTCGGCGCCGTAGGAGATGATGTCCGGCTCGTCGCCATGCTCGCCGGGGTAGCGGTAGACGTACGGCCGCCCCCAGGGATCCACCGGGATCTCCTGCGGCAGATACGGGCCGTTCCACTGCGGAACGTCCTGCGGGCGCGCGCGCAGCGCCTGCAAGCCCATCTCGGTCGAGGGGAAGGTCCCCGTGTCGAGCTTGTAGGCGCCGAGCGCGGTCATGAACGAGTTGATCTGCGTGCGCGCCGCCGTGGCCCGCGCCATGTCGGTGCGGCGTAACATGCGCGGCGCCACCACCGCCGCGAACAGCGCGATGATGGTCACCACCACCAGCATCTCGATCAGGGTGATGCCGGCCCTCCTTCTGGTCTTCCGTGTATCGTTGCTTGTCGCCCTCATACGGCCACCTCGTTGATGCTGGTGATCGCCAGCAGCATGCTCAAGATCAGGACTCCAACCATGACGCCCATCACCAATATGATGACCGGCTCGAAGATCGAGGTGAAGCGCTTGATCGCCGCGCGCGTGTCGCTCTCGTAGATGTCGGCCATGCGCGCGAACATCTGATCCAGCCGTCCCGTCTCCTCGCCCACCGCGAGCAGGTGGGCGGCCAGCGCGGGGAACTGCATGGTGCGGCGCAGCGGAGCGGCCAGGCCCTCGCCGCGCTTCACGCCCTGCGCCACCAGGTCCAGTGAGTCGGCCATGCGCCGGTTGTTCAGGATGGCGCGGGCGATGCCGAGGGACTGCACCAGCGGAACGCCGTTGGCCACCAGCGTGGCCATGGCGCGCGCGAAGCGCGCCGTTTCCGCCTTGCGCAGCGCGTCGCCGAGCAGCGGCGCCCGCAACCGCAGCGCGTCCCACCACAGCCGCCCGGCCGCGGTTCCGATGTAAGCCCGCAGCGCGCCCGCCAACGCCGCCGCCGCGGCCAGAAACATCCAGCCGTAGGTTTGTATGAAACGGCTGGTCTCCAGCATGATTTTGGTCGGCAGCGGCATGGCCATGCGGGATTCCTCGAATACGGAGGCGAAGCGCGGCACCACGAAGTACATCAGCACCAGGATCGCGCCCAGCCCGACCACCGCCAGTAGCGCCGGGTAGATCATCGACGAGACGATGTAGCCGCGCAGGTCGTCGCGCGTGCGCTCGAACTCCGCCAGCCGCTCGAAGACCGCCGCCAGCGAACCGCTCGCCTCGCCCGCGCGGACCATGTTGACGTAGAGGTTGGAGAAGCACTCGGGATGCGCCGCCAGGCTGTCGGCCAGCGAGCGCCCGCCCTTGAGCACGCGCAGCACGTCCAGCACGATCTCGCGGAAGCGCGCCCGTTCGGTGAGCTCGCTGGTGATGGCCAGCGCCCGGTCCAGGGGCACCCCGGCGTTGAGCAGCGTCGAAAGCTCCTGGGTGAAGAAGAGCACTTCGCGCCGCCTGCCGCCGCCCAAGCCTGGCAGCCGGACCTCGAAGCCCCGCTGGCGCGCCTCGCCGCCCACGTACAGCGGCGTCAGCCCCTGCGCGCCGAGCTCGCGCGCCACCGCCTTCTCGCTCTCCCCGTGCAGCACGCCGGTGCGGATTCTGCCGTCGGCCGCCACCGCCTTGAAGTGATACGCCGCCATCGTCCGCCGCCGTCAGAAATCCTGCGTGACGCGCATCACTTCCTCGAGCGTCGTGACGCCGTCGCGCACCTTCATCACCCCGTCCTCGCGCAGGTTGCGCATCCCGTTGCGCCACGCTGCTTCAGTGATCTCCACCGCGTCGGCGTTGCGCATCACCAGGCGGCGGATCTCGTCGTTCATCTCCATCAACTCGAAGATGCCGACGCGTCCCGAGTAGCCGGTTCCGAAGCATGCCTCACAGCCCGCCCCGCGCCAGCAGGCGGCCTCCGTTCCATCCGGCGCCAGACGCGTTCCGTCCGGCATCCGGCACCGCGGGCAGATGCGCCGCACCAGCCGCTGCGCCAGCACCGCCAGTAGCGACGAGGTGATCAGATAGTTCTCAACCCCCATATCCGTGAGGCGCGTAATGGCGCTCGGCGCGTCATTGGTGTGCAGCGTGGAATACACCACATGCCCGGTCAGCGCCGAGCGGATGGCGATGTCGGCCGTTTCGCGGTCGCGGATTTCGCCCACCATGATCACGTCCGGATCCTGCCGCACGATGTGCCGCAGGCCGGAAGCGAACGTCAGCCCGATCTGCGGATTGACGTGAATCTGGTTGATCCCGTCCATCTGGTACTCGACCGGGTCCTCGATGGTGATGATCTTCTTGTCGGTCTGATTAATGCGCCTGAGCGCGGAATAGAGGGTGGTCGATTTCCCGCTGCCGGTGGGTCCGGTCACCAGGAAGATGCCGTGCGGCAGCGAGGTGTAATACTCCATGCGCCGGAGCATGTGGGCGTCGAAGCCCAGCCGCGGCAGGTCGAAGAAGCCGCCCGCCGAGCGGTCGAGCAGGCGCATCACCACGCTTTCGCCGTAGAGCGTGGGCAGGGTGGAGACGCGCAGGTCCACCTCGCGCCCCAGGGTCTTTATCTTGATGCGCCCGTCCTGCGGCAGGCGCCGTTCGGCGATATTGAGCCGCGCCATCAGTTTCACGCGCGAGAGGATGGCGGCTTTCAGTTCCCGCGGCGGCGGCTCCTGGCTGTACAACACGCCGTCGATGCGAAAGCGCACGCGGAACTCCTTCTCGAAGGGCTCGAGGTGGATGTCGCTCGCGCGTTTCTCGACCGCCGAAGCGATCATGGCGTTCACCAGCCGGATGACCGGCGCTTCACTGGCCATGTCGCGCAACTGCTCGAGGTCCTCGCCCGCTTCCGCGCCGTGGGTGTCGATCTCCGCGCCGGGCTTCTCCGCCTGTCCGTAGTACTTCTCGACCGCGTCCAGGATCTCCTGCTCGCCGGCGAGCGCGGGCGCCACCGAGAGGCCGGTGACCGCTTCCACCGCCGCGATGGTTTCGAAATCCAGCGGATCGGCCATCGCCAGTTCGAGCGTGGAATCGGCCAGCGCCACCGGGAAGGCGCGGTACTGCCGCAGGAAACGCCCCGAAAGCGCCTCCGTCTCGGGCGCCACCGGAGGCGGGCCTTCGATCGCCACCAGCTTGACGGCGAGTTGCTCGGAAAGCGCCGCCAGCACGTCGCGCATGGCCACGAAGCCCAAATCGGCCAGGATCTTGCCGATCTTCTCCCGCCGCTCCTTCTGAAGCTCGAGCGCGCGCTGGAGGTCCTCTTCGGTGATCAGCCGGCGCGCGACGAGCATTTCGCCGAGGCGCGGGAAAGGCCGCGCCGGAACCGCCGCCGCCGCTTGCGGATCCATCAGAACTCCTCGGCCCGCACCGCGGCTTCGAGCGCCGCGGCGCCCGCCCCCCCGGTCTTGAACGCCAGCAGCGACCTGCGCGGCGCGCGCATCACGATCTGCGACGGCATCCCGGAAGTGTCTTCCCAGGCG
>CAKZVG010000019.1 GCA_937921835.1 uncultured Bryobacteraceae bacterium
CCCATCATCGAGCAGGACGTGGCGCGCGTTTCCCACCGCCAGGACCTGGAGGACTTTCTCCAGTTAGGCCGGGATCTGGAGCGGGTGGTGCTGGCGCGCGCCGTGCGCTGGCACCTGGAGCGGCGCGTGCTCTGCTACGCCAACAAGACGGTCGTGTTCGTGTAGCCGGTTTCAGTAGAGCGGCGCGACGGAAACCATCCCCAGCCCCGCCAGGAACAGGATCATCATCAGGGCCAGCAGCAGCTTGACGCGCGCGGTCGAACCGGCGAACTCCTTCCAGAGCAGCAGCCCCCACAAGGCGGAGATCATCGTGGCCCCCTGCCCCATGGCGTAACTCATGGCGGGGCTGACGTTGACCTCGCGCGGCGCGCTGGCGGCCACGAAGTTCGAGACCGCTCCCACGCACCAGATGATTCCGCCCAGCACCCCCAGGATGTGCTGCCGGAAAGTCCCCTTGAAGTAATCGAAGGGCGAAAGCGGCGGACCCTCGACCGGCGCGTTCATCATCACCGTCCCGAAAAAGAAGGTCGACAGGAACACGCCCGCGGCAAAAACCAGCGAAATGGCGTAAGGGCCGAGGCCGAAATCCGTCGCCTTTCCCATCTCGACCAGCGGATAGAACGTGCCCATGAGGACGCCGGCCACCAGGCTGAGCGCGATGCCGAGCGCCGTGTTCCGCTTTCTGGCGCCCGCGGCCGCCTTGGATGCCTCGTGAGAGTGGTAGGCCACCGCGTCCAGTACGATCGCCACCACCACCAGCGCCACGCCGGCAAACAACAGCAGCGGGTTTCCGGCCGGCTTCAGAACGTAGTTCCAGATCACGCCGATGACCAGCGCCAGGCCGATCCCCACCGGGAAAGCGACCGCCAGCCCGGCGATGGTGATCGCGGCCACCAGCAGGATGTTGGCCAGGTTGAACACCACCCCGCCCGCGAATCCGGCCAGCATCCGCAGCCGGCTGGCGATGAGGAAGTTGTCCATGACGGTGATTTCCTCCGTCATCGACCCGAAGGTGAAGGCCGCCACGGCCGCCGCCAGCAGCACCCCGAAGGAGTAATCGAAGTAGTAGAGTTCGAACCGCCACTTGCCGGTCAACTTGGTTGTGTTCGCCCAGGATCCCCAGCAGATCATCGACAGGATGGTCAGAAGAAGCGCGGAGAGGTAAGTGGCGGGAAGCATGGTTAACCTGTGTTTCGGACAAGTGAGGGTACAACGAATCGCCGGCCCCGGTCAATAGCCCGGCCGCCGCGAGAATTGCGCCCTGGAGCGGAGGTACCGGTACTACTTCCGCTCGCCGAGCGTAACCACGGCTTCCACCACCTCGCCGCCGCGACGGACCTTCACCGTCACCCTGTCGCCGGGCTTTCTGGCGCGCAGCGCGTAGGTGAAGTCATAGAGGCTCTGGATGGGTTTGCCGTCGAACTCGAAAAGGATGTCGCCGCCCTTGAGACCCGCTTCGTCCGCCGGAGAACCCGGGCGGACGTCGGAGAAACGCATGCCGCCGGGGATTTCGGCGAAATCGGGGACGCTGCCGAAATAGGCGCCATAGCCGCCGCCCATGCCCGCGCGCGCCTTGGGAGCCTCGACGCGCACGAACTCCGGCCGGGCGGTGTCGTTGGCCAGCCGCCGGGTGACACCGGCCAGCAGCGCCAGCAGCCGCGCCGTCTCGGGCGCGCTGATCTTGTCCCAGGTGTCGCTCGGCCGGTGGTAATCGGCGTGCAGCCCGGAGAAAAAGAACAGCACCGGCACCTGCCGGGTGGTGAACGAGGTGTGGTCGCTCGAACCGTAACCGGTGTGATCGGAGAGATCGGCCTTCAGGCTGTGGAGGGCGGCTTCTTCCTCCACGAGCTTCCTGAGAGTGCTGCCGGTGGCGGCGCCGCCCACGTAGACCTTGCCGTCCCGGATTCGGCCGATCATGTCCAGGTTGATCATGGCCACCGCCTTTTCGATGGGAAGCGGCGAATTGTTGACGAAGTAGCTGGAGCCGAGCAGGCCCAGTTCCTCGCCTGCGAAGCACAGGAACAAAATGCCACGCCGCTGTTTTGGTCCGGCAGCGAAGTGCCGCGCCAGTTCGATCACCCCCGCCGTGCCCGAGGCGTTGTCGTCGGCGCCCAGGTGGGGGGCGCCGGCTTCGGCGGGCGACATGGAGAACTGCTCGCCGAGACCCAGGTGATCGTAGTGGGCGCCGATGACGACGTACTCATCGGTCTCGCCGGGCAGGTAGCCGGCCACGTTGTTGACCACCCGGCTGTCGCGCTGCACGTCGGCGGCCAGTCGGATGGTGAAGTCCTCCGGCAGGGCGAAGGAGCGCGGCTGGAGGTCCTTGTCGATCTCCTCCTGGATGGCCTTGAGGTCCTTGCCGGCCTCGGAGATCCAGGCCGAGACGATCTCGGCCTTCACCTGCACGAAGGGGATGCCGGCGTTGTTGGGTCCCACCGAGCGGGCGAACTTCTCCAGGGAATCTGGCGTGCCGGCATGCTGGCCGTTGTTCAGCAGGATCACGCCCGCCGCGCCATGGGCCTTGGCGTTGGCGGCCTTGCTGAAGAACTGCGCGTGCTCGGTGTAGGAGCGGCCGGCGAAGACGCTCTTCTCGTCGTTTTCCTGCGGCTCGTGGCGCAACACGATCACCAGCTTGCCCCGCACGTCGAGTCCGGCGTAATCGTCGTAGTTGTACTCGGCCGCGGTGATGCCGTAGCCGGCGAAGACCACCGGCGCGGAGACCTCGGCGCTGGCCGAGAAGTTGAAGGGGCGGAAATCCAAGTCGGCTTGCAGTTTCCGGGTCTTGCCGCGGTGGCGGATCTCCAGCCGGTTGTTCTTGCCGAGCCGCGCGTTGGTGGTGACCCGGAACGCCTGCTCGAAGCCTTTCGCCGCGCCGGGCGGCTGGAGTCCGGCGTCCCGGAACTGGCGGACGATGTAGTTTGCGGCCTGGTCGAGTTCCGGCATGCCGGTGCCGCGTCCCTTGAGTTCCGGCGAGGCGAGATACTTGACGTGTTCGAGGTAACGCGCGGGATCGAAGTCCGGCGTCGCGCTCCAGGCGAGCGCGGCGAGGACGGCAACAACGGCCGCGCGCAGACCCCAGCGCAAGGCGCGCGAAAAGGCCGGCGCGGCGGCCGGCGAGTCCGAATCCTTCATATTGCCCCTTGAGCGAAACTACTTTGACGAAAGCGGCGACGGCAGCGTCACCGAGCAGCAGGCCGCATCGTCACCCGCGTTCCTGGCGGTTTTCTGGTACTCCAGTTCGAAGTCGATGATCTGCTTCAGCCCCTGCCACGGCACCTGTCCGGTCAGGCGCCGCCCGTTCACGAACAGCGTGGGCAGGGAATTGACGCCCAGCGCTTTCGCTTCCGCAATGTTCTTTTCGATCTGCGGCTCGGTGGCCTTGGTGTCCATGCAGCGGGTAAGCTGGAGCGCGTCCAGTTTCTTCCCGGCGGCGAATTCGAGGATCTTGGCCCGCACGTTGGCCGCGTTGATCTCGCCCTGCTTGTCGAAGATCCAGTCGTGATAGTCCCAAAAGGCGGCCGGATTCAGGCGGGCGATGCAGTGGCCGGCGATCGAAGCCGCGCGCGCCCAGTCGTGAATCGCGTCCAGCGGGTAGTCCTTAAAATAAACCCGGACCTCCTTCGGGAAGGTCTTCACGACATGCTCCCGGAGCATCTTGGCTTCTTCGCGGCAGAACGGGCACTGGAAATCGCTGAACACCACCAGGACCACCGGCGCGCCCGGCGTGCCGTAAGCCGGCGCGAACTCCGTCTTGAGCCTGTCCAGGTCGGGCTTGAAGGGGTTCTCGCGCACGTCGTAGACGGTGGCGCGCAGGATGGTTCGCCCATCTTTGGAAACGTAGAATGTCTCCTCCTGCGAGGCGGCGCCGGCCGAGCCGGTGACCTTCACCTCGACGAATCCAGGCACCCGTGACGGCTTGGGATCGGCGATCTTGACGGCGATCTGGGGCCCCCATACGAACAGATGGCGGATATAGGCCTCCATCGTGGGCTTGTCGAGAGCGGACTTGGCGGCCGCCGCGGCGGGAGCGGGCGGCTTGACGGGGGCTTGCCAGCCAGCCAACAGGGATCCAACCGGCAGACAAAACAAAAGCCCAGCGGCGCGAAGAGACATATTCATTATTGTAATTCACGCGGCCCGCCGGCTCGCCGGGAACGTTACAATGGAAAGCGTCCGGAGCGCGATGCCAGAAACGAGCGAGTTTCCAGCCAGCGACGTCTTCGAGGAACTGGTCCGGCTGCGGCGCGCCGGCCGCAAGTGCGCGCTGGCCACCATCGTTCAGGTGAACGGCTCGATCCCCAGCTACGAAAGCGCCAAGATGCTGATCCGCGACGACGGCAGCATGCTGGGGACCGTCGGCGGCGGCTGCGTGGAAGCCGAAGTCTGGACCGCCGGCCGCGAAGTCATCGAAACCGAAAAGCCGAAGCACCTGAGCTTCACCCTCAACCAGGACGCCGCCTACGAAAACGGGCTGATCTGCGGGGGGCAGTTGAACGTGTTTGTCGAACCCGTGGTTCCCCAGCCGCGCGCCGTCATTTTCGGCGCCGGGCACATCTCGAAGAGCCTCGCCAAGGTCGCCCGCACGGCGGGCTTCGCCACCGTGATCGTGGACGACCGCGAGGCCTTCGCCTGCCGCGACCGCTTCCCCGAGGCCGATGAAATCTTCGCCGAGGACTACGAGACGGTGTTCCCGAAGCTCACCATCGGGGCGTCCAGCTACCTGATCGTGGTCACCCGCGGCCATCGCGACGACCTGCGCGTGCTGCGCTGGGCGGTCACGACGCCGGCGCGCTATATCGCGATGATCGGCAGCAAGCGCAAGGTGATCGGCGTGGTGAAGGAACTCGAGAAGGAAGGGATCCCGCGCGAGGCGTTCGACCGCCTTTTCGCTCCCATGGGACTCGACATCGGCGCCGTCACGCCGGAGGAGATCGCCGTCTCGGTGGTGGCCGAGATGATCGCGGTGCGGCGTGGCGCGGCGCCGGGATGGCGGGCGCTCTCGAAGTCGATTTTCGCCGCCGAAGCCGCGCGAGCCGTGTTGAAGTGAACCTGGCCGGAATCATCCTCGCCGCCGGAGAGTCGCGCCGCATGGGCCGTCCCAAGCCGCTGCTGGCCTTTCGCGGGGAGACTTTCCTCGACGCGCTGATCGCGGCGCTTTCGGCGGCCTGCTCGCCCGTCATCGTGGTGCTGGGCCACGAGGCCGCGGCGGTCGAGGAAGGCGCGCGGCGAAGGCGCGAGGCGCGCTTCGTGATCAACGCGGATTACCGCCAAGGCCAGATCACGTCGCTGCAACGCGGGCTACGCGAGTTGCCCGAGGGCTGCGACGGCGCGCTCTTTACGCCGGTGGATTGCCCGGCGGTGACAGCCGGCACCGTCCGGCTGCTGGCCGCGGCCCTGCGCGCGGGCGCGGCCGTGGCGGTCCCGCGCCACCAGGGACGGCGAGGCCATCCGGTGGGGGTGGCCCGGCCCATCATCGGTGAACTGCTCGCCCTGCCGGAAACCGGCTCGGCGCGCGAGGTGATCCACGCCCATCCCGGCGAGGTGGCGCTGGTGGACGTGGACGACCCCGGGATCGCGCTGGACGTGGACGATCCCGAGGCTTACCGGCGGCTGCTGGCGGAAGAGGCGCGAGCATGAGCAAACCGCGCCGGTGGCGGCGCGCGGTGCTGGCGGGCGCGGCGCTCATCCTGGCGGC
>CAKZVG010000020.1 GCA_937921835.1 uncultured Bryobacteraceae bacterium
AGGAGCTGGCCTCTGGGTTCAAGGGCGTTCAGAAGTCGTTTGCCATTCAGGCTGGTCGCGAACTTCGGGTGATCGTGGACTGCAAGAAGATCGCCGATGAAGAGGCGATCTGGCTTTCCAAGGACATCGCGAAGAAGGTCGAATCCGAGTTGACCTATCCCGGTCAGATCAAGGTCACGGTGATTCGCGAGACCCGATCGGTGGAGTACGCCAAATGAAGCTGTTGTTCGTCGGCGATCTCGTCGGCAAGCCGGGACGGCGGCTTCTCGCCTCCCTTCCCGATCGATTCGGGTTGGCCCGCGGGGCTCGCCATTCTGCCGCCCTTCATCGACCCGGCCTTCGCCAACAACCAGGGCGTCGTCCACACCGATCCGGACGCCAACCACGGCAGCGGGCGCCAGGCGCGTACCATGCAGTATCACGCCGGCGTGCAGCAGCGCGTGAGGACGCTGCTGCTCGAAGCGGGCTACGTAGCCACGCTGGCGCACGGAATCCCGAATTCCACGCTGGCCAACTGGAACCAGGTCGACCCGCGCCACCTTCCGCTCGGCGCGCTGCTGCGGAGCAACATCAATGCCGCCGATGTCGTGGCGGCGGGCTTTCACGCGCCCTACCCCGGCTTCAACGGCACGCTGGCCCAGGCGCTGCGCCCCTTCCCGCAGTACCAGACCATCACGTCGGTGGATTCGCCCACCGGCAAAGCCGCCTACCACGGGCTGCTGCTCAAGCTCGAGCGGCGCTTCTCGAACGATCTGACGCTGCTGGCCGCCTACACCTTTTCGAAATCCATCAGTGACGTCGAATCCACGCAGAACGCCAACCAACTCCTTCAGAACGCTTTCGACCGGCGCAGTGAGCGCGGTGTTACCGCGGTTGACATCCCGCACCGCCTGGTCACCAGCTTTGCGTACGCCTTTCCATCCGGCAAGGGGCGCAGATACTTCACTCGTGGGCTGCCGGCCGCGCTGCTCGGTGGATGGACGCTTTCCGGAGTGCTGACGTATCAAAGCGGCGTGCCGCTGCGCGTCACCCTACCCAACAGCCTGCCGCTGTTCAACGGCGTCCTGCGCCCGAATCTGGTCGCCGGGCAGACCCTGCGCAGCGGCGGCGGGCGGGGGAGCTTTGATCCCACCAACCAGCTCAGCGGGCAGCCGGGCGAGGTCTATATCAACCGCGGCGCCTTCGCGGCGCCGGCGCCCTTCACCTTTGGAAACCTGGCGCAGTTTCTCCCCTGGTTGCGGGCCTTCGGTCTGGTCAGCGAGGACCTCTCCCTGTCGAAGAGCTTCGCCGTGCGGGAGCGTTCGCGCCTGGAGCTGCGCACCGACTGGTTCAACGCCCTCAACCGCCGTAACCTGAACGCGCCCGTCACCGACCTGACCAGCGTCAACTTCGGCCGCATCACCAGCCAGCAGCCGGCGCGGGTGATTCAGCTCGGCGCGCGCTTCGAATTCTGACCACGGGCGGGCTAATACGTCCCCACGCGCCGCGCGTCCGGACCCAGCCGCACCGCGCCCGGCGGCAGCCGCTGCTGAAAGGGCCCGGGCGCGGTCATGACCCCTTCGCTGAGGCGCCCGAAGAAATCGCGCTTGAGCACGGGAACAGGCGGCACGGCGGGCAGCAGCTGCCGCGGCGTCCACTCCAGAAGCAACTCATCCGCGTCGAAGCGGACCCCGCCGGAGAGCGTCACGTTATGCTCCGCGGCGTTGTCCGCGCCTTCGGCGAGCGCCACCGGTTTGGCCACGTCCACGAAGATGTTGTTGACGACACGATTGCCCGCCGAGGTGAGGCCGCGGCCGCCAAGCGAGCGGCTGGTGGCCACCCGGGCGTATACCAGGTCTTCGCCGATGCGCCCGATCAGGTTGTGCGCCACCGTGGTGTGATCGCTGTCGGCCAGCCGCACCGCCTGCCCGTCGACGTTCCAGATGACGTTGTGATCCACCAGGTTCGGAACCTGCGACGCTTCGATAAAGACCGCACCCGCCGCGGTGCGGACGTCGTGGATCACGTTTCCGCTCACCCGGCAGTTGCGGTTGTTCCAGTCCAGCCAGATGCCCGAGCCCGCCTCGATCCGCCCCACGCGGTTGTGGCGCACGAGCGTTCCCGTGTTCACCAGCATCTTGATGCCGGCCGTTTCCCAGTAGTACTCGACGTCCTGCCAGCCGCAGTCCGTGATGTCGTTGTGTTCGACCAGCGCATGCGAAACAGTGTGGGAGCGGATGCCCGCCGTACCGCAATCGTGGATACGGTTGCCGCGCACGATGGTGTGCCCGAGGTCGGGATCCTCGCGTGGCGGGTGGCGCTTGTCCTGCATCTCGAAGGTGCGGTAGCCGAACTCGATGCCCACGGAGTTGGCCTGCCGCACGGTATTGCGCTCGATGATCCAGTGATGGCCGCCGCGCGTGTACAGCGCCCCGATGCCGATGCGCGGGAAGCCGTTGGCGCAATGCTCCAGCGTCAGGCCCGTGACGCGGATAAAGCCCATGCCCGGGGTCTTCGGGCGCAGGATGTGCGGCTGAACCGCCACCTCGAAGAGCTTGCCGGCCGGGTCCCCGCCGTAGGGTTGGATGTGCACCACGCCGCCGCCCGGCGCCACCCAGAAGGAACCCGGCAGCCGCACCAGGTCCTCGTAGGTGGCGAGTTGTTGCATCCGGCGTCCGTCCTCAAAGAGCATGCCCCGCGGCAGGCTATAGGGCACGCGCCCCTTCCAGCGCGCCGCCCAGGGCATCAAGCCGATCTCCACTTCGTCGGCGTTCTGGGTGCGGAAGGGGAAGTAGCCGCCCTCGAACAGCGCATCCGGGAGAGCCGCCATCCAGAGCTTTTTCGAGTAAACGCCCTTGCCGTGCGGGTCCTGGCTGCGCTCCCATTTCGATTCGAGCACCCGCGATCCTTTGACGGTCACCCGCGCGCCC
>CAKZVG010000021.1 GCA_937921835.1 uncultured Bryobacteraceae bacterium
AAACATCGGGCAGCGCATCGAGGTTGAGTACCAGGAGTCGCGCCAGCGCGAGGCCATGCTGAAGACGGCGCTTGAGGAGACCAAGGCCGAGTTCGACCGGCTGAACGCGCGTTCCTTCGAATACAAGGCGCTCAAGCAGGAAGCCGACACCGACAAGAAGCTGTACGAAGAACTGGTGCGGAAGATCAAGGAGGCGGGCATCAACGCCAGCTTCCAGAACAGCTCCATCCGGCTGGCCGACGCGGCGCGGCCGGCGCTGCGGCCGGTGTTTCCCAACCTCAAGCTGAACGTGCTGCTGGCGCTGCTGCTGTCGGCGGTGCTGGCCATGGGCGTGGCGGTGGTGGCCGACATGCTGGATCACACGGTGCGCGACCCGGAACAGATTCAGCGCGTCTTCCAGACCCACGTCATCGGCAGCCTGCCCACCGTGCGGAGCTGGAACACGCGCCGGCTGCCGGCGGCCGGCAACGGCGCCGCGGCGCGGACGCTGATCCAGGTGGGGCAGTCCGAGCGCACGGCGCGCTTCGAGGAAGCCATCCGCACGCTGCGCGACTCGATCCTGCTGGCCGACGTCGACCACCGTCCGCGCACGTTGCTGTTCACTTCGGCCAACCCGCGCGAAGGCAAGAGCACCACCACCGCTCACCTGGCCATCGCGCACGCGCTTCAGGAGCGGCGCACGCTTTTGATCGACTGCGACCTGCGGCGGCCGAGCATCCACGGCCGTTTCGGTCTGACGGCCGAGGAAGGAATGTCGACGCTGATCCAGCAGGGCGGGGGCGAGTGGCGGGCGATGGTGCGCAGCGTGCCGGAGTATCCGGAACTGGACATCCTGCCCGCCGGACCGGCCTCGCGCCGGGCGGCCGACCGGCTGGGCGAGGTGCTGGAGAAGATCCTCGACGAGGCGGTGCGGGACTACGACCTGATCGTGATCGACGCGCCGCCGCTGCTCGGTTTCGCCGAGCCGCTCCAGATCGCGGCGCTGGTGGACGGAGTGGTGGTGGTGACGCTGGCCGGGCAGACGCACTGCAACGCGGTGGCGAGCGTGATGTCCAGCCTGAAGCGGCTGAAGGCCAACGTGATCGGCATCGCGCTCAACGAGGTGCACTCGCAGGTGAGCAGCCGTTACTACTACTACGGCTCTTACAGCGAGAAGTACCACCGCTATTACAGCCCCAAGCAGGGATAGCGCGTGTCTTGTCCGCCGGCCACATTTCCGTCATGGAACCACGCAGGCAGGACCATCCGCCGCGCGCTGGGGGACGCCTCGCCCGCAGGCCGCCTGGCGCGCGGCGCGGTCTGGGCGCTGGCCGGGGCCCTCTGTTCGCAGGGCGCGGCGCTGGCGGCCGCGATCGTCGCGGCCCGGCTGCTCGGTCTGGAGGATTTCGGCCGCCTGGGGATGGTGCAGAGCACGGCCGGCATGTTGGGCGTCTTCGCCGGGATGGGCCTGGGGGTGACCGGGACGAAGTATGTGGCCGAGTTGCGCGAACGCGACCCGGCGCGGGCCGGCCGCGTCGTGGCCCTCGGCACGGCGGCGGCGGCGGTCTCGGGCGGGGCGATGGGGCTGGCGCTGGCGGCGGGCGCGCCGTGGCTTGCGGGGCGGACCCTGGCCGCGCCGGAGCTGGCGCCCGCGCTGCGGATCGCCGCCCTGCTGCTCTGGTTCAACGCCGTCAGCGGGGCGCAAAGCGGGGCGCTGGCGGGCCTGGAAGCCTTTCCGGCGATCGCCCGGATCCATCTGTGCCGGGGGCTGTTCTCGCTGCCCGCGACGGCTCTGGCAGTGTGGCTGTGGGGGCTGGCGGGCGCGGTGTGGGCGCTGGCCGCGACGGCGGCGGCCACTTGCGCGCTGGCGCGGATCGAACTGCTGCGCGTTTGCCGGCGGGCCGGCATCCGGCCGCGTTTGCGGGGCGCCTGGGCGGAACGGCGCCTGCTGTGGCGTTTCTCGCTGCCCGCGCTGCTCGGCGGCGCGCTGGCGAGCCCCGTGTTGTGGGCGGCGCAGGCCATGCTGGCCAACCAGCCGGGCGGCTACGCCGCGGTGGGCGTGTTCAGCGCCGCCAGCCACTGGCGAAGCGCCATCGGCTTTCTGCCGGGCGTGCTGGCGCAATCGGCGCTGCCGGTGCTGGCGAACCTGCACGGGGGAGGCGAGGCGGCCCGCTTCCGCCAGGCGCTCACCTGGAACCTGCGGTTGACGGCTCTCTCGGCGGGGGCCGTCGCCCTGCCCGTGGCCCTGGCCGCGCCCTTCCTGATGCGAAGCTATGGCGCGGGATTCGAGCGCGGCGCCGCGGTGCTGGCTCTCTCGGCTGCGGCCGGCGCCATTTGCGCCTTGAACGGGGTGGCCGGTACGGCCATCCTCAGCGGGGGCAGCGTATGGACGGGGCTGGTGTTCAACGCCCTGTGGGCGGGCGTGTTCCTGGCCGGCTGCCGCTGGCTGGTCCCCTCGCACCTGGCTCTCGGGTTGTCGGTTTCGCTGCTGGCCGCCTACCTGGCGCACAGCGGCTGGCAGGCGGCCTACCTGCTGAAACGCCTCCGGCTCTCCGGCCGGCCGGCGGGTGGAGGGCAAGGCTGAAATGAGCACCGCCGTCATCCTGGTGACGACTTATCTCGGCTACCGGCACGACCACGTGCAGCATGGCGGGCGCCCGCGCCTGGTGCGCGACCTGGCGCGGCTGCTGCGCGCGCAGGGCTTTGAGGTCACCATCGCGCAGAAGGGCAGCCGGGACGCGGAGATCGAACTCGGCGGCGGCATCCGGGTGCGCAAGTTCCAGGTTCCGGTGCGCTCCTGGACCGATATCCTTTTCGCGCTGCGCACCCGGCGGCTGGTGGAGGCGGCGGATCTGTGCGTCTACGCCTCCTGCGAGGACGGCTACCCGTTTTTCGCGCGGCGATCGATCGGCATCCAGCACGGCATCTGGTGGGACAAACCGGACGGTTCGCCGCTCAAACGCGCCGTGACCAACCGGATCCACTTCGCGCGCATGGCGGCGCTGTGCCGGAAGGCGCGGCGGGTGATCTGCGTCGACACCAACCTGATCAACTGGCTGCGGCTCCACGGAGCGGCGGGCCACGCCGCGGCCGCCCAGTGCGAGTACCTTCCGAACTATTTCGACGAGGACGCCTTCCCGCCGCCGCCGCCGGAGTTGATCGAGCAGCGGTTCCGCGGCCGGCGGCTGGTTTTCCTGCGGCGCTTCGAGGAGGCGCGCGGGCCGCTGCCGTTCGTCGGGATGTGCGCGGTTCTGAAGGCGCGCGGGTTGGATTTTCAGGCCTCGATGATCGGCTGGGGAAGCCAGGAAGCGGCCGTGCGGGCGCGCGTGGCCGGGCTGGGCCTTGCGGACCGGATCGAGATCGGAGAGAGCCGCTTCGACGGCGTGGCGGAGGCGTTGCGCCCGGCGGCGCTGAGCGTGGTCCCGACGATTTACTCGGAAGGGAGCAGCCTCTCGGCCATCGAGTCGATCGGCATGGGCATACCGGTTGTCGCCAGCGACGCCGGCGGGCTGGGAAATCTCATCGTTCCGGGCTTTAACGGCTACCTGGTGAAAGCCCAACCGGCGGCACTGGCCGGGGCGGTGATGCAAGCGCTGTCGAGCCGCGAACATTACCTGCGGCTGGCGGCCAACTGTCTTGCGATGCGCCGCGCCTTCAGCTTGCGGCACTGGCGCGCCCAGGTTTTGCGCATCCTCCGGGAAACAGGCCTGGTGGCGGATCCGCCCGCCGGTGGGGCGGGAAGCGAGCCGGAGCGGGAGGCGGTGGCGGCCGATGGCTGAGTTGCTGGCGGCTCTCATGGCGGCGGCCTGGGTAGGCCTGGCCATGCGGCGCAAGGCATATCTGCGGGCGTTGTTTGCCTCCGCTCCCTGGATGGGTTTTTATGTGGTGCTCGGCTGGCAGCTCGACTTCTTCAAAGTGGGGCTGTTGCTGGCGCCGCTCATGCTGGCGCAGACCCGGCTGGTAGCCCGCAACCGCGCGCCGGTGCTGCTGGCCGCCGCGCTCGGCGTGCTGGCCTTCGGGCACCTGGCCTGGCAGTTGGCTTCGCAGGAGGCGGCGCAATTCGACATCGTGCAGAGCAACTCCCCGCTGGAGCGGCTATCGGTGGCGTTCGCGATGTTCGTGCTGCGGCTGGCGCTGTTCGCCTACCTGCTGGGGGCCATCCGCTCGCTCGACGACGCCGACTCGTGCCTGCGCTGGTACGCGGGATCGGTTTTCGTGCTGTCCTGCTACGGGCTGGTTCAGGAGGGCGCCTATCTGCTGGCCAGGACCCCGATCACGCCCATCTACCGGGCGGGGATTCTGGGCGAATTCAGCGAGTTTACGACCGTGCGGACCGGCTCGCTCACGCTGTTGCGCATTCACTCCTTTTCCGGAGAGCCCAAGGACTTCGCGCTCTTCGCCGTGCCCGCCATCGCCTATCTCGGCTACCAGTTCCTACTCAACCGGAAGGGCGGGCGGCGGAGCTGGCGGCTGCTGCAACTGGTGGTCATCCTGGCGGCGGCGCTGCTGACGCTGTCCTCCTCGCTGCTGCTGATGCTGCCGGTGCTGGCGGTGGCCGCCTGCCTGCCGTCGGCGCTCGGCCACAAGCGGGTGCGCATGGCGCTGCTGGTGGCCGCTCTCAGCGCCGCCATCTGGCCGGCCTGGTCCTCGCTCTCGGCCGAGCGCGTCTTCGGGCGCTTCCAGAGCTACGAAGATCTGCTCCAGGTCTCGCGCGAGCGCCCGGCGCTGGCGTTCTGGCGGGACAACCTGCCGCGCTCGCTGCTGGGCTACGGCCTGGGGGCGCAGGCCTTCTATGTCCCGGCCTGGATGAAAGCCGAGTCCATCCGCGCCGCGCAGCGGCACGGCAACGCGGTGGGCGTAGACTCGTTCTGGCTGAGCCTGATGCTCGATCTCGGCCTGCCGGGGCTGGCGCTGATGGGCGGCATTCTGCTGTGCCTGCTCACCGGCCGGCGTTTGGGGCCGGAGGCGCTGCCGCTGCGCGCGGCGGCCATGGCGGCGGTGCTGATGTCCATCCCGTTGCAGGGGGACCTGCGCTCGGGGGTGCTTTGGCTGATGCTGGGCGCGGCCTCCGGCGGGATGGCGCCCCGCACCGGCGGGCTTCTGGTTCTGGCGCGGCGGCTGCCCGGGCGGGTGGGCGGCGGGTTTCGCGGCGAGGCCGCGGTTCTGGCGCGGTAAGGCATGCGGATCGTGAACGTGGGAATCAACCTGGTGGCGGAAGCGGGCGGCATCGCGCGCTCGGTGGAGCTTTTCGTGGCCGCGCAGGAAGAGGCGGGAAACATCTCGCAGGTGATCAGTTTCGGGCGGAGGGGCTTCTATGAGCCGGACGCGGCGGGCTTCCGCCGGCCGGATACGAAGTACATCCGGGTGCCGCGCGTTCCGGTGCTGGAGCGCTGCTACTGGTGGCCGGGCGGATACGCGGGCGCGGCGGGGCTGTTTGGATCGGCGGATCTGCTGGTGATTCACGGACTGTTCTTTCACCCCGGCGTGCTGGCCGCGCGCTGGGCGCGCAAGGCGGGCGTCCCGTACCTGGTGGTGGCGCACGGCTCGCTCGATCCGGTGGTGTTCAGCTACCGCGCTTGGCGCAAGCAGGCCTGGATGTGGCAGGCCGGGAAGCGGCTGCTGCGGCGGGCGTCGGCCGTGATCTATTCGACGCGCGCCGAACAACGCAAGGCGGCGCGCTGGACGGGCGGGGGCGGCTATGTCATCCACTGGCCGGCGCCGTTCGCGCCCGGCTACGACAAAGCGGCGGCGGTGCGCCGCGTTCAGGCCACGCATGGGTTGCCGCCCACGGCCCGGATCGCACTCACCTGCGGGCGGATTCATCCCATCAAGCGGCCGCTTGAAACCATCGCCGCGTTTGGCGCCGCCGCGCCGCCGGACTGGGTACTGCTCGTGGTCGGGCCCGCCACGCCGGAGATCCCGCGGGCGGCCATCGAGGACGCCTGCCGGGCGGCGGGCGGCCGCTGCCTCTATGCCGGTGCGGCCTTCGGGGAAGCGCTGGCCGACTATTACCGCGCCGCAGAGCTGTTTGTATTGTTCTCGAAGAAGGAGAACTTCAGCCATGTGACCGCCGAAGCGCTGGCCTTCGGCGTCCCGGTGCTGGTTTCAAGCGGCGTGGACCTGGCCGAGGATCTGGCCGGCTCCGGAGCGCGCTGCGCCTTCATCGCGGAGGACTCCGGCCCGGAGGCGCTGGCCGCTTCCCTGGCCGCGGCGCTGGCCTGTCCCGCGGAGGAGCTCCGGCGGATGGGCGGCCGCGGGCGGGAATGGGTCCGGGAAAACCTGTCTCTCGCCCGGTTCCGCTCCCGCCTGTCGGAGCTTTACAGCGGGTGCCTCCGGGAGGCGGAGGGGAGGCGGAGGGGATGAGGGTGGTCATCGTTTCGAATTACTACCATCCGGAGAGCGTGGGCGCGGGCATCTGGGTGACACAACTGGCCCGGGACCTGGCCGCGCGGGGCCACCAGGTAACGGTTGTGACCTCCTTTCCGAGCTATCCCGCCGGGCGGATCTTTCCCGGTTACCGCAACCGGCTGGCGGCGCGCGAGAGCATCGGCGGCGTGGAGGTCATCCGCACCCTGACCCTGGCCACGCCATCGAAAGCCTTTGTGGCGCGCCTGGCCGCCTTCGGCACGTTCTGCCTGTCGGCCGCGCCCGGCTATTGGCGCTGGCGGCGCCCGGCCGATGTGGTCTACGCCATTCTGCCGCCGCTTCCGCTGGGCGCCGCCGCCTGGGCCATCGCCAGGTTTTCCGGAGCGAAGCTGGTGGTGAACGTCCAGGACATTTACCCGGACGTCGCGGTTTCGCTCGGCTACCTGCGCAACCGCCCGGCGATCGCCTTCTTCCGCTTCCTGGAGCGCTGGATCTACCGCCGCGCCGAGGCGGTGACTGTGATCTCGCCGGGTTTCCGCGACAACCTGCTGGCCAAGGGAGTCCCGGCCGGAAAGATCCGCCTTACGCCGAACTGGGCCGATCCGGACGAGATCGCGCCGGGTGAAAAGCACAGCGCCTTCCGGCGCGAGACCGGGGCCGGCGACGGCCTGCTGGTGGTCTATTCGGGCGGGCTGACGCACAACGCGGAACTGGACACGGTGCTCGATGCGGCGGCGCTGCTCGAGCGACGGCCGGTGATGTTCGCCCTGGTGGGGGACGGGGTGCGCAAACCGGCGCTGGAGGCGCGCGCCGCAGCGCTCGGCCTGGACAACGTCCGCTTCCTTCCTTTCCAGCCGCTGGAACGCTACGCCGAGGTGCTGGCGGCGGCCGACGTGACGCTGGCCACGCTGAACGCGGCGGCGGCCATCGCCTCGGCGCCGTCGAAGATCTACAAGCAGATGGCGGCCGCGCGCCCGGTGGTGGCCATCGCCGCCGCGGCAAGCGAACTGGCCCGGCTGATCGCCAGGGCCGGATGCGGCAGGAGCGTGGCGCCTGGGGACGCGGCCGGGCTGGCGTCGGTGCTCGAACATGCGCTCGAGGACCGCGCTGCCTGGGCGCAAATGGGGCGCCGCGGGCGCGAGTATCTGGAGCGGCACTGCGGCCGCCGGCAGGCGGTTCAGCGGATCGAGGCGGTGCTCTCAGAAGTGGTGAGCCTGCGCCCGGCCGCGCCGCGGCGGTGGTCCGGGGTTGCCTTCCGGCTCCGCGACCTCTTACTGGCCGCGCCGCTGCTGGTGCTGCTGTCGCCCTTGCTGGCGCTGTGCGCGCTGGCGGTGCGGCTGTCCTCGCCCGGTCCGGTGCTGTTCCGCCAGCAGCGCCTGGGCTTGCACGGCCACCCCTTTGAGCTGCTCAAGTTCCGCAGCATGATCCACAACGCGCCCGACTGGCGCCTGCCGGACGGCTCGGCCTACTCGGGCGGGGACGATCCGCGCCTGACGCGCGTGGGCCGCTTTCTCAGGCGCACCAGCCTGGACGAACTGCCGCAATTGCTTAACGTGTTGCGGGGAGAAATGAGCCTGGTGGGCCCGCGCCCGGACCAGGTGGACCAACTGCGTTTCTATAGCGAAACGGAACGGCGCAAGCTGAGCGTCAAGCCGGGCATCACGGGACTGGCGCAGATCAGCGGGCGCAACGCCATTTCCTGGGAGCGGCGCAAGGCGCTCGACGTCGAATACGCGCGCCGCCGGTCGTTCGCTTTCGACCTGGCGATTCTGGCCCGCACGCTTCCCTATGTGCTGCTAAGAAGGGACATCCACACGCATGACGGCGATCCTGACACCCTCGCCCGGGCCACGGATTGACGGGGCCGGCGGCGTTGCCGCCTGGAGCCGCCTTGAATGGGATACGGCGCAATTCGGCTTTCCCGCCGCCCGCGTCGAGCCGCTGGAAGCGGCGGGCGGCTATTGGGATGCGCGCGCGCGCCAGCGGGTGCGGCTCGGCCGTGCGGTCGAGGAGTGCCGGCAGGCGGGCATCCGCCACCTGACGGCGCGCGTGGATGCCGGCGACGCGGCATCCATCCACGCCCTGGAGGAATCCGGCTTCGAGCTGATCGACGGGATTCTGACGTTTCATCTTCGCCTGGAGGCGGTGGCG
>CAKZVG010000022.1 GCA_937921835.1 uncultured Bryobacteraceae bacterium
TTCCGCCTGGCGGGTACTTTCGGTGATAACCAGCAGCGGCCGTTCGGTGAGTTGCCACAACAGCGCCAGGTAGAGCGCCTTCGCGGTCACCGTCAGCCCCGAAAGCGACAACGGGGCGGGGGATCCCGCCGCGCCGCTCCGCTCGGCGTTGACACGCCGCACCAGTTCCTGAAATGCCGGGTGCCGGCCGAGGGACTGGAACAATTCGCGGATGGCGGGATGCGTCAAGGCTGCCGTTTCAGGATCTCTTCGACGATGCTGGTGGTCGAGTAGCCGGGCTCGAGCGGGAGCGCGAGCACCTTGCCGCCCGCCGCCTCCACTTCCTCTCGGCCGGCGATCCAGTGCGCCCAGTCGGCGCCTTTCACCAGGATGTCAGGGAGGATCTCCGCGATGAGTTCCCGGGGCGTATCCTCGTCGAACACCGTGACGGCGTCGACGGCTTCGAGCGCGGCCGCCAGCGCCACCCGGTCGCCTTCGGGAATCAGCGGCCGCGTGGGGCCTTTCAGGCGGCGGATGCTGGAGTCGGAATTCAGCGCCAGGATCAGCAGGCTGCCGAGCGAGCGCGCCGCTTCGAGCAGGCGCACGTGGCCGGGGTGAAGCAGGTCGTAGCAGCCGTTGGTGAACACGACTACCTTCCCCTCGCGCTTCCACTCCGCGCGCGCGGCGGCCAGCTCCGGCCGCGTGTAGAGTTTGCCCATTCGGTTCTATTGTAGCGGCGGGCCGCGGACCGCCGGAGAGGCCGGATCCCAGGCACGGGCCGCGTCACATGGGCTATGGCGCGGCCCGTTCGCCGGGGGCGGGGAAGCTGCTCGCGGGCCGGATGAAGCCGCGCGCGGCCTGCTTCCGGAGGCATCGTACTCCGAATACGATCCGCTTCGCTCAAAGCTCCCGCAGGAACCAGTTGAATTCCTTTTCACGCCCCAGCGTGGTGAGTTCGCCATGGCCGGGAATGACGGCCGTATCTTCGGGCAGCGGTAGAAGCTTCTCGCGGATGGAGGCCAGGATGAGCCGGCTGTCGCCGCCCGGCAGGTCGGTTCGGCCGATGCTGTCGCGGAACAGCGTATCGCCGGAGATCAGCTTCCGCTCGGCGGGGATCCAGAGGCACAGGCTCCCGGGTGTGTGGCCGGGGGTGTGCAGCACCTCGAAACGCGCCTGGCCGAGGCGCAGGCTGTCGCCGTCGCGCAGAGCGGCATCGATCGCCGTGCGCTCCGGCGGAGCCATTCCCAGCCAGTTCGCCTGCACGTCCAGACTGGCGTAAAGGGGCTGGTCGGCCGCGTTCAAATAAACCGGCGCTCCAGTTGCCGCTTTGAGCTTCGCCGCGCCCCCGATGTGATCGATGTGCGCGTGAGTGACGGCGATGGCGGTGACGCGCAAGCCGTGGCGTGAGAGGACCGCCTGGATCGAGTCGATGTCGTCCCCGGGGTCGACCACCACCGCCTCCCGGCTCTCCTCGTCCCCGAAAACGGAGCAATTGCACTGAAGCATCCCCACCGGGAGGATCTCGTGGATCATTGATTCATTGTATCGCCCGGAGAATCCAGACCTTCCGGCCCGCGCCCGGCGCGCAACGCCGTGCGGCCCGGCGGCGGGATGAACCTGTGATGGCGCGCCCGTCAGCCCCCGTTCAGCCCAGCCCTTCGATCAATCCGTAGATCGGGCGCAGCGTCGGGTAGAGCGCCCGGTAGACTTCGTGGCCGCGGTTGTAAATCTGCGATTCGTGCGGGCGGGGCGAGACCGACGAGGTCTCGCGGATCGCCGCCCGGCAGGCGTCGGGCACGCTGGCGAAGGCGCCGGTGGCGGTCATGGCGAGCAGCGCCGCCCCGTACGCCGAGCCTTCCTGCGTTTCAAGCGTGGCCACCTTCTTGCCGAACACGTCGGCCAGAAGCTGCCGCCACAAGGGACTGCGCCCGCCGCCTCCGGAGGCGCGCACCAGTTCCACCGGCACGCCCATCTGCTCGATCACGTCCAGACAGTCCTTCTGGCTGTAGGAGACGCCCTCCAGCAGCGCCCGCAGCAGGTCCGCCCGGGAGTGTTTGGCGGTGACGCCGATCCAGCCGCCGCGCGCCGTGGCGTCCAGGTGCGGCGTGCGCTCGCCCATCAGGTAAGGCAGCCAGAACAGCCCGTGCGCGCCGGCGGGCGCCGTGGCGGCTTCCGAGGTGAGCGCGTCGTAGCTGGTCCCGGGCGCGAACTGGTTGCGGAACCACTGCAAGCTGAGTCCCGCGCCTTGGGTGACGCCCATGACGTGCCACTTGCCGCGCACCGCGTGGCAAAAAGTGTGCACCCGCCCGTGGCGGTCGTAGAGCGGGCGCTCCATGTGCGCGAAGACCACGCCCGAGGTTCCCAGCGTGCAGGAAACGATGCCGGGCTCCACGATCCCGTTGCCCACCGCGCTGGCTGCCTGGTCGCCGCCGCCGCCCGCCACCGGCGTGCCGGGTCTCAGCCCGGTCGCC
Source organism: uncultured Bryobacteraceae bacterium (assembly GCA_937921835.1). GTDB lineage: Bacteria > Acidobacteriota > Terriglobia > Bryobacterales > Bryobacteraceae > CAKZVG01. The sequence goes on from CAKZVG010000022.1 coordinate 2,451, forward strand.
GCCGCCGCCTCCTCGCTGATCTCGCCCGTGACGTCGCTCGATTCGTACACCGCCGGCAGGATCTCCGGGTCGAGTTTCACGCCCTCGACCATCTCCGAAGACCATTGCCGCGTCACCACGTCGAAGAGCGCCGTGCCGGAGGCGTCGGAGACCTCGGTGGCATAGCCGCCGGTCAGCTTGAAGCGGACATAGTCCTTGGGAAGCAGCATCTTGCGGACGCGCGCGAAGTTTTTGGGTTCGTTGTCGCGCACCCACAGCAGCTTGGGCAGCGTAAAACCGGTGAGCACGGGGTTGGCCGTGAAAGCCAAAACATTTTCCTTGCCCACGGTTTGATTGATCCAGTCCACCTGGAGCTGGCTGCGCTGGTCGCACCAGATCAGCGCGGGGCGGATGACTTCGTTGTTCTCGTCCAGGATGACCAGCCCGTGCATTTGGCCCGAAAGCCCGATGCCGGCGATGTCCGCGCCCGTAGCCTTTTTCTCCGCGAGCACGCCGCGAATGGCCGCCTGGGCGGCTTCCCACCAGTTCTCCGGCCGCTGCTCGGCCCACAGCGGGCGCTCCATGCGCATGTCCTCGTGCGGCGCGGTGAAGTCCCCCGCCACCTTGCCGCCTTCCTCCACCAGCAGCGCGCGCGAGCCGCCGGTGCCGATATCGATACCCAACCAGTACATTTTCGCGTCCTCGTGTTTGAACTATGGAACCCGCGCCTGGAGCGGAAGACAGGCCGCGCCGAACAAACCGGCTTCATTGCCGAGCACCGCCTGGGCGATGACGGTCTTGGCGTTGCGGTAGGTGAAGGAGCGCGCCTCCACCTCGGAAAACATCGCCGGGGCGAAGAACTCCCAGGCGGGCAGCATCCCTCCGCTCAGCAGGTACAGGGGAAAGTTGAACAGGTTGATGAGCGTGGACAGCGCCAAGCCGAGCGCCCGTCCCATGGCCG
>CAKZVG010000023.1 GCA_937921835.1 uncultured Bryobacteraceae bacterium
ATGATGTGGTCGCCGTTCTCGATCTGGATAGTGCGCTCCAGGTTCTTGCCCTTGATCCAGTCGGCGTAATTGAAAAAGATCCGCTCGTTCCCGCGCACCACCGTGATCTTCTTTTTGTTCGCCCACTCCCGGAGACCGCCCGCCCGCACCAGCGCTTCCACGATCTTGACCGGCATCACGTACGGATACGCGCCCGGGCGGTTCACCTCGCCGCTGATCAGGTACTTCTTGCTCTGCACGGCCAGCACCGACACCAGAACCTGGGGCCGGTTGATGTACTTCGACAGCGCTTCGGCGATGTCTGCGGTGAGTTTTTGCGGCGTGGTTCCGGCGGCGGTGATGTCGCCGACCAAAGCCAGCGTGATCTTTCCGTCCGGCCGGACTCCCACGGTTCCCGACAGCTCCGGTTCGCGCCAGACGCGGATCTGAAGAACGTCCTCCGGGCCAATCACGTAGGAACTCGGATCCACCAACGCTGCGAGCGCCTTCCCGTCGCCCTCCGGCCTGGAGGCGTCCGGCTCGGGCGGCTGCTGCGTCTCAGGCGGCTGGGACTGCTGCGCCACCAGAGGGCTCGCCAGGGCCGCTCCGAACAGTACCGCCACCGCCAGCACGGCGACCCAAGCGCGCGCGGCGGCAAGATCCCCAGAGGAATGCTTCGCGAGTTCCCGGATACTCATAGCTATACCCTCACTATATCGGTTCTCCGGCCCCAAAATCGAGCAGGCGCAAACGGAACGCCGCGGGCGGGTGCCGCGGCGGGGCGCGGCTCGGGCCGGACCCTCATGTCCGCCGGCGGCGGTAGCGGGAGCCGTAGCGCAGCATGAACCAGTTGAGCAGCGGGCGCGGCACGGCCCGCAGAAACGCCACCAGCAGCCGGTAGCGCGCGCCGGGAACAACAATCAAGCGGTCCCGGCCAAGTCCCCGGAGCGACTCCTCGACCACGTCCCCGGCTTGCATCCACCAGCCTTTCGGAATCGCCGAGCGGTCCATTCCCAGCACATCGTGGAACTCCGAATACGTAAAACCCGGGCACAGCGCCTGAATGCGCACCGGGACGCGGGCGGCTTTCATCTCCAGGTACAGGCCTTCGCTGAAGGCGTTCATCCACGCCTTCGTGGCGCAATAGCTGACGCTGCCCGGGTTCATGGTGAAGGCGGCCACCGAGGAGACGTTCACCACCGCCCCCGCGCGCCTTTCGATCATGCCCGGCAAGGCGGCGCGGGTCAGCGCCACCGCCGCCACGACGTGCAGCCGGTGCATGTCCACCTGCCCGGCCGCCTCCGCCTCATGAAACCGGCCGAGCGTCCCGAAGCCCGCGTTGTTGATGAGGTAGGCCAGGCGGCCGAGTTCCTGTACCCGCCCGACGGCCCGCCGCAGGTCCGGTTCGAGGGTCAGGTCGGCGGGAAGGACTTCCACCTCGACGCCCGGCGCGGCGCGGAGTTCCGCGGCCAGCGCTTCCAGCCGCTCCCGCCGGCGCGCCACCAGCACCAGGTCGCAGCCCTCGCGGGCGAGCCGGCGCGCGAAAGCTTCCCCGATTCCGCTGGACGCACCAGTGATGAACGCCTGAGGACGGGAACCTGCCATAAATCACCAGCTTACTCTGGCAGCCGCCGGGCCGGGAGGCGGTGAAGTCTGGGCGGCGCGAAAGCCGCCCTCGGCGGCGCCCGCCTCGAGCACGCCCTCGCCGCTGGCCTGGATCCGCCGGCCGTCAACGTCGTAGCCGGCGTCCGGCCGGGCGTCGAGGATCACCGCACGCAAGCGCCCGTTCCACTGCACCGCCACCCGCGCGAGCGGCGCCGCCTGCCGCGCGAACACCAGCACCGTACCCCCCACGCGCACGGCGTGGGCGTCTTCTCCCGCTTCGAGAAGCTCCACTTCGGGCAGCTCGGCCGCGTCGGAGGCCAGCCGCGGCAGCAGAACGTTCAGGAAGCGGTGGCTTGTTCCGGCCGCCAACGGCTCCAGTTCAAGCCGCCACAGTCCAAGCTGTTTGCCGGGATGCGGCGCGGCCGGGTCGCCGCCGTTGAGATTCACCCCGTCGAAACCGTTCCCCTGGTCGCCGTCGGCCTCCACGTAAGCGTAGAAGTTCGGCCCGCCGATCTTGAGCGCCCGCGCCTGCTCCGGCAGCAGCACCCGGTGCGTAAGGACGCCGCGCTGGTGGGAGACCGTGAACGCGCAGGCTCGGCTTTCGAGAATGCCATCGTTCTCGTCGTTACCTGCCAGCAGCCGCTCCTCGCCGCCCGCCGGCTTGGCGAGCGAATGCAGCAGGAACTTCGGCAGGTAACCGGGCGCGGTGGTCTCGACGCGGTCGTAGACCACGAACGCCTCCTCCTCCCGCAGGTGGACGAACTGCCGCGTCACCAGCGAGACCTTGGCGGCGGCGCCGGCTTCGGCAAAGCGCGTGGAGTTGTAGGCGGCCGTCAGGTCGGCGGCGGCATAGTCAAAACCGCCGGGGGCGATTTCAAACGCGGTGATGGCGGCGCGTTCGAGGTGCGGACCGGCATTCAGCTGATCGCGGAAATGATCGAGGCTGAGGCAATCGAACCCGGTGGGGCGGATCACGCGCTGGCCGCCCGAGAGCGCGGTCCAGGGCGAATCCTTGAGTGACCGGAGATTGGCCGAGGACTCGCCCGGGGCGAGAATCAACAGGCTGTTGGAGGCCACCGTCTGCACCGCGTAGCCGAGACGGTAAGCGCCGGTGTAGCCGCCCGGGCCGTACAGCCCGGTGAGGGGGGCCAGCAGTCCGCCCCGCTGGATGCTGAAGTGGCCGGCTTGATAGTGGTCGTGGTGCGCCAGCAGGTCGCCGGCCTTGAACGCCGCGAACAATTCGTCCGCATCGCCCCAGGCGCCGCGGAAAAAGGCCACGCCGAGCGAATCGCGCCCGAACAGCATGGCGCGCGGCAGGTGGGAGCGCATCCACTCTTCAGGACGGGCGGGATCGTAGCCCGCGGCGGGGCGGGCCGAAGGATCGTAGGCCAGCGCGGCGTACCAGTGCAGCGGGCGGCGGCCGTAGGGCGAGGGCGAGCGGTTGCGGAAGTAGTCGGCGCCAGCGGCGACGGCGGGATCGCGCGACAGCTTGGCGAAGTAGTCCTGGGCCACTTCCCACCAGCCGGTTTCGCCCAGTCGCAGCGATCCGGCCGAGTCGCCGAAGGGTTCGAAGACGCCGTTGGGAGCGTAGGAATACAGCGACCACAGGCCGATCTTGCGCATGACCTCGCGGATGGCCACGCCTCCCAGGCTTTCGGCGCCGGTGGCGGTAAGAAACGAATCCGCCGCGACGGCGTAGGGCGCGGCGCGGTTGTAGATCCAGTAGCTCGGCCCCTCCGGCCAGCCTTCGGAGAAATCGAGCGCGCGCAGGGCGTCGGCGTAGTGCGCCGCGGCGCGCCGGAGATTGTTCGCCTGTCCGGGCAGATCGCCCACCGCCAGCGCCGCCACCATGGCGTTGTTGGCCGCCTGGTTGCGGCCGTGCCAGGTGGCCATCCCGCTGGCGTCGAGTTGGGCAAGTTCGGATTCCAGCCGCCCGGCGATGCGCGCGGCGGCCTTCTCCCGCGCGCCGCCCGCGAGCGATGGATGATCGTGCAACCAGTCGTAAGCCAGCGCGAAGGACCACACGTTCGAGTAGCGGCCGCCGCCGCTGTGGGTGATCGCAGCCTCAAGCAGCAAATCCGCGGCCGCGCGCGCGTGCCGGTCTTCCCCGGTGACGATCCACAGCACCGCGGAAAGGGCGGGGCCCTGGCCGGCCGGGTCCGTTACCAGGGCCTGCGCGAAGATGGCGCGGAACACGGCGTCTTCCCGGTTGAGCTGGCGGACGTCCTCGAAGGTGCGTCCCGGCCCGGGACCGGCGGGCGGGCGGAAGATGAGGCGCGGGTGCGCCGGGCGGAGGCGGATCTCTTCCACCGCGGGCGGCGGAAGGTAACGTTGCGGCGCTTGCCCGTGGGCTACGGCGGCGAGAAGCAGCAGGATCAGCATGGGTCTGACGCGTTTGCAGCCATTAGTTAGTAAGTA
>CAKZVG010000024.1 GCA_937921835.1 uncultured Bryobacteraceae bacterium
GTGCTGACGGCCGGCGACCTCGATCGCCTGGGCGGGTTCGAGCGCTACCAGGACGTGGACGGCGACGGCGTGGGCTACCGCACCCTGCCCGGCACCAACCATCCCGCGGCAGCCTGGTTCGCGCGCGGCAGCGGCCACAACGAAAAGGCGCAGTACTCCGAGCGCGAGGACGACTACGTGCGGAACCTCGACCGGCTGTGGCGCAAGTTCCAGGCGATGAAGCCGTGCGTGCCGCCGCCCGAGGTGGTTCAAAATCCCCGGGCTTCGGTGGGCATCATCTGCTGCGGCACGTCGCGCTACGCGGGCGAGGAGTGCCGCGACCAGTTGCGGCGCGAGTACGGACTGGAGACCAGCTATCTGCGGTTGAAGGCCTATCCGTTTTCGCGCGCGCTCGAGGAGTTCATCGGCCTGCACGCGCGGGTGTACGTCATTGACCAGAACCGCGACGCGCAATTGCTGGCGCTGATGCGGCTGGATCTGGATCCGGCGCTGGCTGAAAAACTGCGCAGCGTGCGCTACTACGGCGGACTGCCGATCGACGCGCGCACCGTCACGAACGAGATCGTCCGGCAGGAGGGACTATGAGCACCAGCACGGCGCCGCCGCCCAGGAAGGTGAACCGGATCGGTCTGGAACTGGCGCAGTACAAGGGCGGCAAGACGACGCTGTGCGCCGGCTGCGGCCACAACGCCATTTCCGAGCGCATCATCGAGTGTTTTTTCGAAATGGGGGTCCAGCCGTGGCAGGTGGCGAAGTTTTCCGGCATCGGATGCTCGTCGAAGTCGCCGGCTTACTTCCTCAGCCTCTCGCACGGCTTCAACGGCGTTCACGGGCGGGCGCCCGCGCTGGCCACCGGCGCCATCCTCGCCAACCGGAACCTGCTCGGGGTTCTGGTGACGGGCGATGGCGATACGGCTTCGATCGGCATCGGCCAGTTCGTGCACCTGCTGCGGCGCAACCTGCCGCTGATCTACATTCTCGAGGACAACGGAGTGTACGGCCTCACCAAGGGCCAGTTCTCGGCCACCGCCGATCTGGGTTCCAGGCTGAAAACGGGGGTGGTGAACGAACTTCCGCCCATCGACTGCTGCCTGCTGGGCATCGAACTTGGGGCGACGCTGGTGGCGCGCTCGTTCTCCGGCGACAAGCGCCAGCTTCAGGCGATTCTCAAGGCTTGCATCGCGCACCAGGGCCTCTCGATCGTGGACGTCATCTCGCCCTGCGTCACCTTCAACGACCATGAAGGCTCCACCAAGAGCTATTCCTACATGAAGGAGCACGACGAGCCGCTGCACGAGGTGAGCTTCGTGCCGGCGTATGAAGACATCGCGATCGAAATGGCCGAGGGCGAGGTGCGGGAAGTCGAATTGCACGACGGCTCGAAGCTGCGGCTGCGCAAGCTGGGCCGGGACTACGATCCCACGAGCAAGCTGAACGCCATCCAGACGCTGCACCAGGCGCACGAGTCCGGCGAAGTGCTCACCGGAATCCTGTACGTGGATAACCAGGCCAAGCACTTCGTGGAGCTGCTGAACCTGGTCGACGAGCCGCTGGGAACGCTGCCGCCGGAGCGGGTGGTCCCGGCGCGGGCGGCGCTGGAGGAGATCATGGAGGAACTGCGCTAGACCTGAGGCTCCTGCGGGTGGTTCTGGTTGCCCCGCGAAATCCGCTCAACATCGGCGCCGCCGCGCGGGCGATGAGCAATTTCGGCTGTCCGGAGCTGCGGCTGGTCAATCCCTACCAGGTGGCGTTCCGCGAGGCGCGCTCGGCGGTGGGGGCAAGCGAAGTGCTGGCCCAGGCGTGCGAATACTCCTCCGTGGCCGAGGCGGTGGCCGACGCGACGCTGGTCGCCGGAACGACTTCGCTCGGTCCGCGCGCGCTCGAACATCCGCTGCGGCGCCTGGAATCGGCCGGGCGGGAACTGCGCCGGCGCCTGGCCGCGGGCGAGCCCGTGGCGTTGCTGTTCGGTTCCGAGAAGTACGGCTTGTCGAACGAGGATCTGGCGCACTGCCACTGGCTGGTGCGCATTCCGGCCCGCCAGGAGCACGGTTCCATGAACCTCGGACAGGCGGTGGCGGTGTGCCTCTATGAATTGATCCGCAGCCCGCGCGCGGCGGCGGTGGCGGTGGCGCGCCCGCGCCCTGCGCCGGCGGGGGAAGTGGAGCGGATCTCGGCGCGCCTGCTCGAAGCGCTGGAGGCGGCCGGGTATGTGAATCCGAAAACCCGCGCCTCGAGCGCGCTCAAGGTCCGGCGCATGCTGCGGCGGATGAATATTCCGGCGCGCGACACCCCGGTCTGGCTGGGTATGCTGCGGCAGATGCTCTGGAAGATGCGCGGCGGCGGGGAGGGTTCCGGCGGCGGCTGAGTCCCGGCGGTGAAAAGGCGACTTCCCGATTCGGGCGCTCATCTGCTACTCTTGGTCATCTGGAATGCAAGCAGCCTGCGTCCGTCTCCCCCAGCTTCCGAACACCAGCCGGCTGCTGGCCGATTATCTCTATGATTTCGGACGCGTCGCCCCCTTCTATGCGCATCCGCCGTATGCCTCCGCTTCGTGGGAAGCGGCGGCGCGGGCGGCCGACTACCCCGGCGAGCGGCGCGCGGCGCTGGTGGCGGCGCTGGCGGTGCTGAACGCGGGCAATCCCCTGCTGGCGGAGCTGGCCCGGCCCGGGACGCTGGCCGTGGTGACGGGACAGCAGGCCGGCCTGTTCGGCGGTCCGGCTTACACCCTGTATAAGGCCCTCACGGCGGTCAAGCTGGCGCGCCGTCTGAGCGAGCAGGGGCTGCCCGCGGTGCCCGTGTTCTGGCTGGCCACCGAGGACCACGATTTCGCGGAAGTCAACCACTGCCGGGTGTTTGACGTGGAGCACCGCGCGCTGCGGCTCTCGATCGAGGGCGAAGCCTCAAACCAGCCGGTGGGAGCGCGCCCGCTGCCCGCGCCGCCGGTGGATGCGCTGCGCCGCGCGCTCGATGGGTTCCCCTTCGGCGGCGAGGTGGTCTCGCTGGTGTCCGGAGCCTACCGGACGGGACGGCCGATCGGGGAGGCGTTCGCGGACCTGCTGGCGCGCCTGCTCGGCGGGCGCATTCTTCTCCTCGACCCGCTCGAACC
>CAKZVG010000025.1 GCA_937921835.1 uncultured Bryobacteraceae bacterium
TCGCCGCCGCCAGTTCGGCCGCGGGACCGCCGGGTGGAGGAGAGGTCCAGGCGCAGCCCCATTCAGGCGGCCGGCGCAACTCCAAGACCTGGTTGTTCTGGGATCTGTGGCACTTCGACATCCTGCGGGGGGTCCGGTTGCGGCAGGCCAGAGCCACCTGGCGTCCTGAGGGGACATTTGTCGATCCCCTCCTGACGGACATTGGCAGTTGGCCAACCGTGTGGCGGGACAAGGAAGCCGGGATATGGCGAATGCTCTATTCGGGAAACTGGAATCCCTACACGCTCCTGATGGCGGAAAGTCCGGACGTGATCCACTGGAGGCCTTCCAACCTGCCGGAGATCAAGCCCCCCGGGGGTCCCAAGCTGGCCTCCAACCATCTGTTGACTCTTCCGAACGGAAGCGGCGGCAGTGTGTATCTCGACCCGGTCGCCGCCGACGGCTATCCATTCAAGGTTTTCGCGATTCAGTCCGGTGCTCCGGTGATGGAGCGCGCCAAGGCGAATCCGGCCCACTTTTTCCATGAGTTGGCCTCGGCGGACCAGCCACGCCGGTACCTGGTGGATCACGTAACACTACTCTCCAAGGACGGAATCAGGTGGCTCTGCGCGCCGGACCGGGCGTGGAACAAGCCGCACTGGCATCCGGAACCCCCGGTCCACGCTTATTACAACCCGCTCCGGAAGCGCCACACGATCACCGCCCGGCCGGGCCATGGGGACCGCCGGGTGGTGATCCTCGACGCTCATGACGGCATGAATTGGAGCGAACCCGAACTCCTGCTCCAGCCCGACCCCATGGATGAGCCGCTGGTGCAGTTCTACGGTATGCCCGTGATGGTCTACGAAAACCAGTTCGTCGGGCTTCTGTCCGTGATGCACTGCGAGGAGCCCGAGCGAATGACGGGCTTCAATCACAGCGTGGCGCATCTCGATGTTCAGCTTGCGTACAGCTACGACGGAATCCGGTATCAACGCGGTTTTCGGGAGGCGATCATCGAGCGCAACGCGCCCGGCCAGCCCGGCGCCGGCGTGGTCCAGCCGTCGGCCGCCGTGGACACAGGAACAGAACTGCGTTTCTATTGCGTCGGGGGCAGGGTTCAGCATGGCCGGACGCGGCACCAGCGCGGCCCCGGGCCCGGCGTGCACGTGCTGCTGTACTCCTTGCGGCGCGACGGCTTTCATTACCTCGACGCGGTTGGAAACGGCGCGCACGCCGTCTCAAAGCCGCTCGCGTTCCTGGCGCCCGATCTCCACGTAAACATCGAAGCACCCCATGGCGAGGCCCGCTTCCAATGCGCGGACCTGAACGGCGATCCCATTCCGGGGCTGACCTTCGAGGACAGCATTCCGGCTGCCGGGACCGACTCTCTCTCCTGGAGGATCGCGTGGAGGAACGCTGGCCTGAATTCGATACTGCGGAAGCCGGTTCGCATGGAGGTTCGCTTCCGCGACGCCAGGTTGTACGCTTTCCGCGGCGATTTCCACTTTCTGGATGCACAGGACTGGCTGTTGTTGCAGGACGGCAAGCCGATCGACAACCGGTATTTTGACTTCTAGCCTTGCGGCTGGAAGAAGGAGGCGAGCGAATGAAAAAGCAAGTACTCGCGCGGGCGGCAATGATTGCGCTGCTCGGCGCGCTGGCCGGTTTCTCCCAAGGAATAACGGGAAGAATCCAGGGATGGGTTCTGGATCCAAGCGGATTGCCCATCTCGGGCGCGGGGATCTCCCTGGTCGATACAACGTCCGGGTTGGCGCGGTCGGGCGTGACCAACGAGGCTGGCGAGTTCGTATTCGCGGGTTTGCAGCCGGCGAGATACAACCTCAAGATAGCCGCCACGGGTTTCAGAACGATCGAGCTGGACTCGGTCCATCTGCCCGCTTCGGAGAACCTCTCCTTGGGGGAGATCCGGCTCGAAGTGGGCAGCCAGGTGGAAAGCGTCACCGTTACCGCCCAAGGGGCCAGCGTACAGACCGCCAGCGCGGAGCGCTCGGGCGTCATCACCGGGGCCCAGGTGCAGAACCTCGCATTCCGGGGCCGGAACGTGATCAGCTTCCTCCAGTTGCTCCCCGGCGTGGTCGGAAGCGAGTCCGACGCAATCGACCGCAATTACAACGCCAACGTCCTGGGGAACCGGGCCAACACCAACAACGTGAACCTGGATGGCGTGAGCATCAACTCGATTGGCGGGAACTCGAGTTCCGTCGCCAACGTCAGCATGGACGCGGTGGCCGAAGTAAAGGTCCTGCTGAGCAACTTTCAGGCCGAATTCGGGCACTTATCGGGCGCAAACATACAATTGATCTTGAAATCCGGGACGCCCGCCTTCCACGGTTCCGGATCTTACTTCAAGCGCCACGAGCAGTTCAACGCGAAGAACTTCTTCAATAACCGGCTCGGGCAGAGCAAGCCACGATACCGATTCAACACTTACAATTACACGATCGGAGGTCCCGTATATATCCCTGGCAAGTTCAACCGGTCCAAGGACAAGCTCTTCTTTTTCTGGTCGCAGGAGTACTGGCCCAAGAAGACATCCATGGCGGTCAGCCAGCTCACCGTCCCCACGGCGCTTGAGCGAAGCGGCGACTTTTCCGCCAGCCTGGATCTGAACAACCGCCTGATTCCCGTCGCCGATCCCCTGACCCGCCAACCTTTCCCGGCCAACCGCGTCCCCCCCAGCCTGGCGAACCGCGACGGACAGGCCTTGCTGAACGTCTTTCCCCAGCCGAACTTCCTGGACCGGAACATCTCGGCGGGCCGTTACAACTATGTTTTTCAGGCCGAATACGAAACACCACAGCGCCTGGAGTCCCTGAAGATCGATTTACCCCTGAGCTCACGGAACATCTTTTCCGGTTCACTCGCGAAACACTTTGACAGGCGAACGGGCGGGATGACCGTCGGCACGGCCGGCGCCAACTGGGAGCAACTGAGGCGCTCGTTTGTTTCGAGCGGCACAGTCGTGACCAGCCGCTATCAGCGGATCTTCTCGCCGAGTCTCATCAACGAACTGACCTTTGGATACACCCAGCGGCCGGAATGGGAGTCGATTCCGGATTCCGAACTCGACCGGAACCGCCGGGAAAGAATTGGGTTTTCGCTGGGACAATTGTACCCCGGCGCGAATCCCGGCAAACTGATTCCCAACGCCACGTTCGGCGGCGTGACCCAGCCAGCCACCCTGAATCTGGATGGCCGCACGCCTCTGTATCAGGATCAGTGGTGGCTCACCATCGCCAACAACGTCACGAAGATCGTAGCCGGTCACACTTTCAAGGGCGGCGTGTACTTCAGCCGGAGCCAGCGCATGTCCCAGTTGCCGACCACCTTCAATGGCGCCTTCGATTTCGCGAGAAACGTCAACAATCCGCTGGATACCGGTTACGCCTATTCGAACGCCGTGCTGGGCGTTTTCAATGTCTACACGGAGAGTAACAACCGCCCGGCGGGCAGTTTCCGCGTCAACTCGTGGCAGTGGTTTGTGCAGGATAACTGGAGGGTCTCCCGGAGACTGACGCTGGACGCCGGGATGCGCTTTACCCTGTTGGAGCCGATGTACGAGCGCGACGGCCTCATTTCCTCGTTCGATCCCGCGCGATTCGACCGCGCGCGGATGGTCCAGTTGGTGCGTCCGGCGAGGGTCGGCGGCGCCCGCGTGGGGCAGCATCCGGTCTCCGGCGCGATCTACCCCGCGGCGTTGATCGGCGCCATCGCCCCCGGCACGGGCGATACCGCCAACGGCATGGTTGTCGCTGCCGAAAACCCGGCCGCTCCGCGCGGACTGGTTTCGAGCCCGGGAGTCGACTTCGGACCGCGCCTCGGGTTCGCCTGGGATCTCACAGGGACCGGCCGGACCGCCCTGCGAGGCGGCTTCGGAATCTTCACGAGCGTTCCCGAAATGCAATTGCTGCGGCTGCTGGGCTCGCAGCCTCCGCTCGCGAACACGCCGCGCGTCAACTTCGGGCAGTTCTCCGGTCTGGGCGCCGCGCCGGGCTTTTTGTTTCCGCAAAACGTCCTTGGCAACGACCCCAAGGGCCGCAACGCGAGCACGATGAACATGAGCCTCTCGGTGCAGCACCGGCTGGGATGGGGAACGGTGGCCGACGTTGGCTACGTGGGATCGCTGGGGCGCCACATCTTCTGGCAGAGGAACGACGCTGCGATTCCGTTCGGCGCCAATTTCGACCCCCGCAACGCCGACCCCACGAACCCCAGCACCCCCCTGCCCGCGGCGTTCCTTCGCGACCGCACCGGCTACAACGACATTAACATCCGCGATTATTCCGGCACGTCGAACTACCATTCGCTGCAAGTGAGCGCGAACCGCCGCTTTGCGCGCAGCGTCGAGTTCGGGGCCTCATGGACGTGGTCGAAGGCCATGACCTACGTGGACTCGGACTTCAGCAACATTAGCACGCTCATCGCCCCCCGCGTCTGGAACTACGGACTGGCATCCTTTGACCGCACGCACGTATTGAAGATCAACTACCTGTGGAGCATTCCCGGATCGCCCTGGCGGAACCCCATCGCGAAAGCGGTCCTGAACGGGTGGCAGCTTTCCGGAATCACTTCCTTTGTCTCCGGCCAGCCTCTCGGCGTCGGCTTCAGCCTGGTGCAAGCCACCGACATCACCGGTTCACCCACCGACGGGGCGCGGATTTATGTGCTTTCGAATCCCATCCTGCCCAAGAACGAACGAACCTTCAGCCGGAACTTCCGGACCGACGTCTTCCGCGTCCCGGCCATCGGCACGTTCGGCAACGCCGCCCGCACCCTGATCCGGGGACCGGGGATCAACAATTGGGACGCTGCCCTCTTCAAGAACTTCCCCCTCCGGGAGCCGCTGCGTCTTCAGTTCCGGTGGGAGCTGTACAACCTGGCAAACCACACCCAGTTCTCCGCGCTCGACACCACGGCGCGATTTGATGCGCGAGGGGGCCAGGTGAACGCGCGGCTCGGCGAGTTCACCGCGGCCGGGCCGCCGCGCGTCATGCAACTCGCTCTGCGCCTGCTTTTCTAAGCCGCGCGGACCGGCACAAGCGAAGGCCGCACCGGCTTGGCTGGCGGGAGAGGGATTCCGCGGGATCCTGAAGGCAGGCTACGCCCCGGCCAACCCGGCCCTCGCCGCCGG
>CAKZVG010000026.1 GCA_937921835.1 uncultured Bryobacteraceae bacterium
GCGATGGGGATGGCCGAGGCGACGCTGCCGGGATACGCCACTGCCCATTCGAGCGCCTGCATGCCGCCCATGGAACCGCCCGCCACCGCCAGCAGCCGCTCGATGCCCAGGTGGTCGATGAGCGCCTTCTGGAGCCGCACCATGTCGGAGATGGTAATCACCGGGAAGGCCATGCCGTAGGGGCGCCCCGTGGCCGGATTGATGGAGGATGGCCCGGTCGTGCCGCGGCAGCCGCCCAGCACGTTCGAGCAGATCATGAAGTATTTGTTGGTGTCGAACGCCTTCCCCGGGCCGATCATGTTGTCCCACCAGCCCGGTTTGCCGGTCTCCGGACTGATGCCGGCCGCGTGGGCATCGCCCGAGAAGGCGTGCAGGATCAGGATCGCGTTGGTTTTCGGCGTGTTCAGCCTGCCGTAGGTCTGATAAGCCACCTCCACCGGAGCGAGCGTGGCGCCCGAATCGAGGGAAAGCGACTCGAAGGTGACAGACTTGGTCTCAATGATCATTCGAGAAAGCGAATGTTCCGATGATAGCAGACGCCGCGCGCCGCCCGAGGTTTCGCGCCCGCCGGCGGCCGCATGCTAAAATCTCTCGCGTGTCCGGTCCCGCGAGGCAGTCCGCGCCAGATCCGCCTGTCCCGGCCCCGCCCGCCAAGGAGACCTACACCCGCAAAGAAGTTCTGCGGTTGAGCTTCGTCAGCGGGAGGCAACTGGCGAGCTGGGAGCGCCAGCGGCTGATCAAGCGCGCCGAATCCTACAGCTTCAACGACCTGATCGCGCTGCGCACCATCGCCGGCCTGCGCGCCAGGCGCGTTCCGCCGGCCCGCATCCGCGCCGCCCTCGAGGCCCTGCGCGCCAAATTGCGCGGCGTCGCGGACCCGCTGGCCGAAGTCAGGCTGTTCGCCGACGGCAGGAAGATCATCGTGCAGGTGGCGGGCGGCCGGATGGAGCCGGTCTCCGGCCAACTGCTCCTCGATTTCGACAGCGGCGGCATCCACCGCCTGCTCGAGTTCCGCCCCTCGCGCCAGCAGGAGCGGCGCGCCGAACAGGACCGCCGCCTGGAGGCCGAGCGCTGTTTCCAGCGCGGGCTGGAACTGGAGAGCGCCGGCGCGCCCGCCGAGCAGGCCATCGACGCCTACCAGAAGGCGATCGAGACCGACCCCGCTTCGGCCGGCGCCCTGGTGAACCTGGGAACCATTTTCTTCAACCGCCGCGACTGGGCCAGGGCCGAGGACTGCTACCGCCGTGCGCTCCAGGCCGACCCGAATTACGCCCTGGCGCACTTCAACATCGGCAACCTCTACGACGAGTGCAACGACAAGGCGCGCGCGCTGGCACACTACCGCGCCGCGCTCAAGATCAACCCCTCCTACAGCGATGCGCACTACAACCTCGCGCTACTGTTTCAGACCACCGGCGAGGTCATGAACGCCCTCCGGCACTGGCGGATCTACCTCAAGCTCGACCCGGCCAGTTCCTGGGCCGTCATCGCGCGGCGGGAACTCGAAAAGCTGCGGCGGGTGCTGTTGCGTTCGTCCTGATCGCGCGAAGATGATACATTCGTTGTAGAGACGCGGCCGCAAGGGCCTGCGGTCCCGGCGGAGCGGTTATGGCGATCCAGGGCATTCGCGATTCCCTCAAACAGCGCGGCGTGCGCTTGACGCGGCAGCGCGAGATCCTCCTCGAACTCATCGACCAGTCCGGCCAGCACCTGGACGCCGAGCGCCTCTACCAGCTCGCCCAGCAGCAGGACCCCAAGATCAACCGCGTCACCGTCTACCGCACCCTGAAGATGCTCAAGGAAAGCGGACTGGTGGACGAACTCGACCTGATGCACTTCACCGGCGACCAGCATTTCTACGAGACCCGCATGAAGCAGGAGCACGCCCACGTCATCTGCCTGCGCTGCGGCAAGGTGGAGGAGTTCTTCGGCGACGCCCTCCAGCGCCTGCGGCGGCAGATCGAGAACCACTTCGGCTTCCGCATCGTGATCGCGCGCACCGAGATCGGCGGCTTCTGCTCCCACTGCCAGGCGCTTCGCGATCAGGAAACCACCTCAGCCCGCCCGGACAACGGAGCCGCGCCGGCGGTGAAGCGCCCGCCGGCCCGGAGACCGGACTGATGGCTGTGCCTCCTGCCGCGCCTTCGCAGGGGGTCCGCTCGGCGGCGCTGATCGTGGTGAACCCTTCGGGCAACCGCACCCGGGTGCCCATCGATCCGGTGCCGTTCACGGTCGGGCGCCACGTCGGCAACCACCTCGTGCTGCGCGACAACCGGGCCTCCCGGTTCCATCTGCGCATCTCGCTTCAGAACGGCGAGTACGTGGCCGAGGACCTGAACAGCCGCCACGGGATCACGGTCAACGGCGAGCGCGTCAGCCGCCGCGAGCTGCGCAACGGCGACACCATCGAGTTCGGCGTGCGCGATTCCTACCAGCTGGTGTTTTCGCTCGAGGAAGCCGAGATCCAGCGCCTGCTCGACCAGTTCAGCGCCCCCGCCCAGGCTCCCGCCGCCGGCAATCTGGCCAAGCTGCGCGCTCTGGTCGAGGTGGCGCGCGCCCTGCAAAGCTCACTCTCCACCGGCGAGGTGCTGGCCGCCGTGGTCGATGCCGCCCTCACCATCACCGGCGCCGAGCGCGGCTTCCTGCTGCTTAAGACCGGCGACGATCTCAGCGTGCGCGTGGCCCGCGACAGCAGCGGCGCGCCCTTGTCGCAAGACGACCTGCGGGTTCCCACCCGGCTGATCAACCGCGCCCTCAACCAGCGGCGCGAATTGCTGTCGATGAACTTCGATCCGCAGGGCGAAGCGGGCGTGCGCCCGGACATGTCGGTCGCCAGCCTGGAGCTGCGCAGCGTGGTGTGCGTGCCGCTGGTCCGGGTGCGCGCCGCCCAGACCGACGAGACCACCCTCGGCACGGCCTCCGGCGAGACCGCCGGCCTGCTCTACATGGACTCGCGGGCGGGCGCGGCCGACCTTTCGGCGGGCAACCGCGAGCTGCTGCAAACCCTGGCGCTTGAGGCTTCGACGATTCTCGAAAACGCCCGCCTGCTCGAGGAGGAGCAGGCCAAGCTGCGGCTCGAACGGGAACTGAACCTGGCGCGCGAGATCCAGGAGAGCCTGTTCCCGCGCAGCCTGCCCGAAACCGGCTGGTTCCGCGCCGCGGCCTCGAGTCTCGCCTCGCACTCGGTCGCCGGCGACTACTACGACGTGCGGCGGACCGGCGGCGTCTGGTCGGCCATCGTTACCGACGTTTCAGGCAAGGGCGTGAGTTCGGCGCTGCTAGCCGCGCTGCTCCAGGGCGCGTTTCTGCTGGCCTCGGAAAGCGGACTGGGGATGGAAGAGGTGGTTTCGCGGGTCAACCACTTCCTGAATGAGCGAACCGAAGGCGAGAAGTACGCCACCATGTTCTATTGCACCCTCGACGCCGCCGGCAATCTCCGCTACGTGAACGCCGGCCACTGTCCGCCGCTGCTGGCGCGCGCCGCGGGCCGCCTGGAAAGCCTGCCCGCCACCGGAATGCCGGTGGGCCTGCTGCCGGAGGCGCAGTATTCGCTCGCCGGGACGCGTCTCGAGCCGGGCGACAAAGTCGTGATCTTCAGCGACGGGCTGCCGGAAGCCGAGGACCTCGAAGGGCGGTTCTTCGGCATGAAGCGCATGCGCTCGCTGGCTTT
>CAKZVG010000027.1 GCA_937921835.1 uncultured Bryobacteraceae bacterium
GCCAGGGAAGCCGCCGCTCCCACGCCGATCTTGCCCAGCGCTCCCAGGTGCTCGAGCGAGAAGCGCAGAAACAGCGAGAGGCCAATCACCAGCACCAGCACGCCCAGCTTGTTCAGCCAGCTTGCGCCGATCACCGCTTCCCATTCCGGACCGGCCAGACGCTCGCGCCAGCGCGAGACGCGGCGGGGCTGCCGGGCGGTTGCGGGAACTGGCATGGAGACGGCCGTTTCGGACGCGGGCCGGGCTAGCGGAAGCTCCCGGTCTTCGGATTCAAGCAGGTAGACCCGCCGGGTGAGCGCCCGCACCTGCTCTTCGAGTGCATCCAGCCGGCGCAGCCAGCGCGCCCGCCAGACCAGCAGGAGGAGGATTACGGCTCCGGCCAGCAGGGCGGCTAGCACGGTCCGCGGCGCCATCCTCGGCCGTAGCAGTCGCGGGGTGAAGATTTCATGCGGAAAGGACGATTATACCGGAAGGACGGAGGCATCCCATGCGGCGCATCGCGTGCGTGTTCCTGGCCGGATTGCTGGCCGCGGCGGCGGCGGCGCAGTCCGGCCCCGTTAACCTGGACTTCCGGCGGGGCGCGCCCGGCCAGCTTCCAGCCGGATGGTGGGCGCCGGTCGCGCAGGCCGGATACCCGGCTAGCATCGCGACACGGTGCCGGCAGGCAGGCGGGCGCTGCGCGGTGCTGCACGCCAAGGGATCGACGCCGGCGGCCCCGTTCGGCAACCTGATGCAGAGCTTCGACGCGGCGCCGTGGCGCGGTAGGACGGTGCGCTTCCGCGCCTGGGTGCGGGTGGAGCCGGAGGGCCGGGCGCGGGCGCAGCTCTGGCTGCGGGTGGACCGCGCGGGCGGCCAGGCCGGTTTCTTCGACAACATGCAGGATCGGCCCATCCTGTCGCGCGAGTGGGCCGAATACGAGATCTCCGGTCCGGTCGCGGACGACGCGGTGCGGATCAACATCGGGATGATGATCCTGGGGGCGGGTGCGGCCTTCCTGGATGGGGTTTCCTTTGAGGCTGCGGCTCCCGATCCGCCGCGCCCGCTGTCGCCGCTGGCGCTGCGGAACCTGGTGGCCTTCGCGCGCCTGTACGGTTCCATACGCTACTTCTACCCGGGCGAAGAGGCGGCCGCCGCGGACTGGGACGCGCTCGCCATGGCCGGGGTGGCGGCTGTGGAAGGCGCGGCGGCGTCGGAGGATCTGGCGGCGAAGCTGGCCGGGTGGCTGAAACCGGTGGCGCCCGCGGCGCGCGTGTACCTCGCCGGCGCCGCACCCGCTTCGCCGGCGGAAGCCGGACCAGCCGCGAAGATCGTTTTTTGGAGGCACCACGGGCTCGGAGGAACGCATCCGAAAAACATCTACAAAAGTGAGCGGGTCAGCGCGGAAGCGCCGGCCGGTGGGCTTCCCGCGCCCTGGGTAGTGAAGCTGAGCGCGGCGGTGGAGGCCAGCATTCCGCTAGCGCTTGCCGCATCCGGCGCGCCGCCGCAAGTCCCGCCTCCCGGCGCCCGGTCTTTCTTCCCGGAACGCGCGGTCAGGCTGGCCGCCGTCATCGCCGCCTGGAACGTCTTTCAGCACTTCTATCCGTATTTCGACGCCGTGGTCACGGACTGGCCGCGGGCGCTCGAAGACGCGCTGCAAGGCGCAGCCACGGCCCCCGATGAGAAGGCCTTCCGCGCCGTGTTGCGGCGTCTGCTGGCGGCCGCGCAGGATGGCCACGCCGAACTGGCCCCGGCGGGTCCGCCCGCGCCGGCGCCGCTGGCCTGGGACTGGATCGAGGACCGCCTGGTGGTGACCGCCGCCAGCGAGGCCATCGCCCGCCAGGTGGAGCCGGGCGACGCGGTGTTGGCCATCGGCGGCGTGCCGGCGGAGAAGGCGATCGAGGACGCCGCGGCGCAAGTCTCGGCCGCCACGCCGCGCCACAAGCGCCGCCGGGCGCTGGCCGAACTCCGGATTCCGCCGCCCGGCCAGGCGCTGACGCTTACCGTGGAACCGTTCCGCGATCCCGGGCGCCGGCGCGACGTCACGCTGCGCGCCGGGTTCTCAAGCATCATGGACGAGCCGCGCCCGGACAAACTCGCCGAACTCCGGCCCGGGGTCTGGTACGCCGACCTCACCCGCCTCCAGGACGCCGATTGGCCGGAGGCGCTCAAGCGCCTGGCCGGCGCCTCGGGGATTGTCTTCGACTTGCGAGGCTATTCGATGCTGCAACCCGATTGGCTCGGGCATCTGGCCGATCAGACGCTCGAGAGCCCGCAGTGGCACATTCCGGTGGTGACGCGCCCGGACCGCGAAGAGATGCGGTTCGAGCGGATGCCGGGGTGGAAGCTGGAACCCCGAGCGCCGTACTTCAAGGCGCGGCGCGCGGTGCTGGCCGACGCGCGCGCCATCAGCTACGCCGAATCCTGCCTGGCGATCGTGGAGCACTACCGGCTGGCCGAGATCGTGGGAGAAGGCACGGCCGGCACCAACGGCAACGTCAACCCCGTCACGCTGCCGGGCGGCTACCGCTTCGGTTTCACCGGCATGAAGGTGCTGAAGCAGGACGGCTCGCGCCATCACGGCGTGGGCGTCGAGCCCGCGGTCCCGGCGGCGCGCACGCGCGCGGGAGTGGCGGCGGGCAGGGACGAAGTGCTCGAACGCGCGCTGGCGCTGGTGGCGGCGCGCCCCTGAACGGCAGCACAAGACGCGGTCTCCCGGTTATGCTGGAGCCATGAACCGGCGAGAGATGTTGAAGAACGCGCTGGCAGGCGCGGCCGCACCCCTGGCGGCGCCGACACTGCCCGAGTTGAAGAAGACAGGATCCAAGCCCCGCAACGTCATTTTCATTCTCAGCGACGATCATCGCTACGACGCCATGGGGTTCCTGAAGAGCCAGCCATTTCTTGAGACTCCGGTCATGGATGGCATGGCTCGCGAGGGCGCCTATCTCAAGAACGCCTTCGTCACCACCGCGCTTTGCAGCCCGAGCCGGGCTTCGATCCTCACCGGCAAGTACGCGCACAAGCACAAGATCGTGGACAACAACACGCCCATCCCACGGGGCACGGTCTTCTTTCCGCAGTATCTTCAGCGCGCCGGCTACTCCACCGGTTACGTCGGCAAGTGGCACATGGGAAATGTCGACGACGATCCCCAGCCGGGCTTTGACTTCTGGCTCAGCTTCCGCGGCCAGGGCACCTACAATCCCAGCCCCAACGGACTGAACCTCAATGGCAAACGGATCCCGCAGAAGGGCTACATCACCGACGAACTCACCGATTACGCGCTCGGCTTCATCCGCCAGCAGAACAAATCCAAACCCTACTTCCTCTATCTGTCGCACAAAGCGGTGCACGCCGAATTCGAACCGGCTCCCCGCCATAAGGGCCGCTACGCGAACGCCAAGTTCAACTATCCAGCCACCATGGCGGCCGAGGGCGAGATGGCGCGCAACCGTCCCATGTGGGTGCGCAACCAGCGCAACTCCTGGCACGGGGTCGAGTTCCCCTATCATTCCGACCTCGACATCGAGCAATACTACAAGCGCTACGCCGAAACGCTGCTGGCGGTGGACGAGAGCATCGGG
The DNA here is from genome assembly GCA_937921835.1 of uncultured Bryobacteraceae bacterium. Classification (GTDB taxonomy): domain Bacteria; phylum Acidobacteriota; class Terriglobia; order Bryobacterales; family Bryobacteraceae; genus CAKZVG01. The sequence continues at coordinate 3,564 of CAKZVG010000027.1, forward strand.
CGGGTGATGGAGGAACTGCGCAAACGTGGCGAACTCGACTCGACGCTGATCATTTACATGGGCGACAACGGCTTCGCCTTTGGCGAGCACGGCTTGATCGACAAGCGCACGGCGTATGAAGAATCGATGCGCGTGCCCATGCTGGCGCGCTGTCCGGAACTGTTCGCGGGCGGCAGGACGGTGAACGAAGTGGTGGCCGGGCTCGACATCATGCCGACCGTGCTCGACGCCGCCGGGCTGGCCGCGCCGCCGGAGGGCGACGGCGCCAGCTTCCTCCCGCTGCTCCAGGGCAAGCCGGTGGACTGGCGCAAGGAACTGGTCTACGAGTACTTCTGGGAGCGCAACTTCCCGCACACCCCGACCATCCACGCGCTGCGCGGGGAGCGCTACAAGTTCATCCGCTGCCACGGCGTCTGGGACATCGACGAACTGTACGACCTGCAAGAGGATCCGCTCGAATCGAACAACCTGATCTTCAGCGAGAAGCACGCGCCCATCGCCGCGCAAATGCGGGAACGGCTGTTTGAGCTGCTCGAGAAGACCGGCGG
>CAKZVG010000028.1 GCA_937921835.1 uncultured Bryobacteraceae bacterium
GTGCTGCTGCTTGACGAGCCGTTCACCGCGCTCGACGATCGCGCCATCGCCCTGCTTCAGCGGCTGCTCGAGGAAGCCCTGGCGCGCGGCGCCGCGGTGGTGATGTCCACCCACCAGTTGCGCGAGGCGCTCGAAATGGCCACCCACGTCGCGCTGCTGGTGCGCGGGCGCCTCGCCTTTTCAGGCCCTCGCAGCGCGGAAATGCTGGCCGACCCGGCCTGGCTCTACCGCAACTACGGAGACAACGGATGAGCTTCCTCCGCCTGAGCCTCGTCATCGCCGCCAAGGACCTGCGCTCGGAGTTCCGCACCAAGGAAGCTCTGAACGCCTCGTTGTCTTTCTCGGTGGTGATTCTGCTGCTGTTCAGCTTCGCCTTCGATCCCACCTCGGCCATGACGCGCGAGATCTCGGGCGGCCTGCTGTGGCTGGCCTTCGCTTTCGCCGGCGCGCTGATCCTCAACCGCGGCTTCGCGCGCGAGCTCAACAACGATTGCCTGGACGCGCTGCTGTCTTCGCCCGTCTCCGCCGCGGCGCTGTTCCTCGGCAAGGCGCTGGCGAGTTTCGTCCTCCTGCTGCTGGTCGAGGCCGTCTCGCTGCCGGTCTTCGGGATCTTCTACAATGTGCGCTGGAGCGGCCGCCTCGGCTGGCTCGCCGCCGTGGTGTTGCTCGCCACCTGGGGAATCACCGTGGTGGGCACGATGTTCAGCGCGCTCACGGTGAATCTCCGCTTGCGCGAGCTGATGCTGCCCGCGCTGGTGTATCCGATGATGATTCCCGCGCTGCTGTCGGCCATGCAGTTGACCACCGTGCTGCTGGCGGGCGAGGCGCTGGCTGGCGATAACCTGCTCTGGCTCCGCCTGCTCATCGGCTTTGATATCATCTTCACCGCGCTGTCGCTGGCGCTGGTGGAAACGGTTCTTGTGGGGTGATGGAATGCGTGAGAAAGCCATGTACGCGCTGCTCGCCGCGGCCGCGCTTCTGCTGGCGCGCAACGTCTATGTGATGCTGCTGGTATTGCCGGACGAGGCGGCGCAGGGCGCGGTTTACCGCATCATCTTCTTCCATCTTCCGAGCTGGTTCACCTCCTTCGCGGCCTACTTTTTGGCGGGCCTGGCCAGCGCGCTGTACCTGTGGAAGCGCGACAACCGTTATGATTCGCTGGCGGTCGCCGCGACCGAAGTTGGCACCGTCTTCACCGCCATGGGGCTCGTCACCGGCATGATCTGGGCGCGCCCGGTGTGGGGTATCTGGTGGACCTGGGACCCGCGGCTTACCTGGGCGCTCATCACCTGGCTGATCTACGCCGGCTACCTGATGTTGCGCAAGGCCACCGAAGACCCCTCGCAGCGCGGCAAAAACTCCGCCGTGCTGAACATTTTCTCCTTCACCGCCGTCATCATCACCTACAAGGCCATCGACTGGTGGCGCACACAGCACCCCGGACCGGTGCTCAGCTTCCGCACTGGCGGGGGCGCCATCGACCCAGCCATGGAGCAGATGATCTTCCTCAACTGGCTGGCCGTGATGCTGCTGGCAACCGTGCTCTTGCTCCTCCGCATGCGGATGGAGCAGAATCAGCGGGAGGTGGACGCGCTGCGCCGCCACCTCCACGCCTTCTAATCCGGGTCCTACGCCATGGACGAAACGAATCTCACTTACCTCGCCTACGGTTTCGCCGCCGCTTGGGTTATCATTTGCCTTTACGTCGCCAGCCTCGTCATCCGGGAGCGCAAGGTCCGCAACCAGATCGAGAGCCTGCGGCGGATGGTGGAAGAACGGGAGCCCAAATGAAACGCCGAAGCCTGCTCAAAACGCTCGTCACGGGCGCCGCCGCCGGCGCCGTCACCCGGCGGGAACTGGCCGCGCAGGAGCGCGCCGCCCGCGCCACGCGCGGCATGCCCTCGCCGCGCATCAAGGATGTCCAGGTCATCGCCACCTCGCCCAATGGCCTGCGGCTGGTGGTGGTCAAGGTGGTGACCGACCAGGACGGCCTCTACGGTTACGGTTGCGCCACCTTCACGCAGCGCGCCGACCTGGTGGTTCCCGCCGTCGAGAAGTACCTGAAGCCATTCCTGGCGGGCAAGCCGGCCGACCGCATCGACGACCTCTGGCAGGCCTGCTACAACAGTTCCTACTGGCGCAACGGCCCGGTGCTCAACAACGCCATCAGCGGCGTCGACATGGCGCTGTGGGACATCAAGGGCCGGCAGGCGGGCATGCCGGTCTACCAGCTTCTGGGCGGCAAATGCCGCGAGGCGGCCGATTGCTACGGCCATGCCAGCGGCGCCGAAATCCCGCAAGTGATCGAAAGCGCGAAACGTTACATGGCCCAGGGCTTTCGCCACATCCGCGTGCAGGTTGGCGTGCCCGGCATGTCCGCCTACGGCGCGGGCGGGCCGCAGGCGGAGGTGAAGGCGCTGCACTCCGGTCCGGTGTATGAACCCGCCCCCTACATCCGCCGGGCGTTGAAAATGCTCGAAGCGTGCCGCAAGGAGCTGGGCGACGAGATCGAACTGCTGCACGATGTCCACGAACGGATTTCGCCCACCCAGGCCCTCCAGATGGCGAAGGATTGCGAGCAGTTCCGGCTGTTCTTCCTCGAAGACCCCCTCTCGCCCGAGGATATCGGCTGGTTCCGCCTCATCCGCCAGCAGTGCACCACGCCCATCGCCATGGGCGAGCTCTTCAACAGCCCGCATGAGTGGACTCCGCTGATCGCCGAGCGCCTGATCGACTACATGCGCATGCACGTCTCGCAAATGGGCGGACTGACGCCCGCGCGCAAGGTGGCCGCGCTCGGCGAGATCTTCGGCGTGCGCACCGCCTGGCACGGGCCGGGCGACGTTTCGCCGGTCGGCCACGCCTGCAACGTGGCTCTCGATCTGGCCTGTTACAACTTCGGCGTGCAGGAGTACTCGGCCTTCAGCGAACGCACGCTTGAGGTCTTTTCCGGTTGCCCGGTGATGAAGGACGGCTACCTGTGGGCCAACGAAGCTCCCGGCTGGGGCATCGAGGTGAACGAGAAGGCGGCGGCCAAGTATCCCTTCGGCTACGGCGAAAAAGGCTCGCGCCAGCAGTTGAACGGCGGCTGGGGTGAAGTCCGGCGGCGGGACGGAACGATAATTAAACAATAGGCGCGGCGCGGCATACCTTATACTGAAGAAACGCGCATGCGCTTTTCGGTTGACGCCCACGCCATCGGCCGGCATCTGACGGGGAATGAAGTTTACATCCGGAACCTCCTGGAGGGGTTCGCGGCGCTCGACACCACGTCCGAATTCGTCGCCTATGTATCGGCCCCCGAGGCGGCGGC
>CAKZVG010000029.1 GCA_937921835.1 uncultured Bryobacteraceae bacterium
GTCGGCGGGCTACGACTACGACTCCGTATGCACGGCCATCGACACCGAACTCTACAAACTCGCCAGCATGGAGATGCTCGAAGAAGCGGGAGTCGCGCTGCTGCTCAATACCCTGCTGGTGGGCGCGGTGAAGAAGGGGGCGCGCATCGAGGGCGCGATCCTCGAGAGCCGCTCCGGGCGCGAGTTGCTGTCGGCGAAAGCTTTCGTCGATTGCACCGCCTACGGCGACCTCTCGGCCCAGGCCGGGGCGCGCTACACGGAGCCGAACGATTACCCGGTCTGCAACAGCATCGGCATGGCCAACGTGAGCCTGGAAAAGCTGGCCGCGTTCCTGCGCAAGCACGATGCCCTTGAGCAGCAGGCCGAAGGCCGCCGTGGCGGGCGCGACGGGCAAATCGTGCGCCTCCAGGGCCGCATGGTCCGGCTGCCTGAGGAGTTCCGCGAGCAGGCGCACAAGCTGGGCATGTCGATGACCACCACCACGGTCCACGACAACTACTTCATGTTCATCAAGGTGAACTACCGCATGCCGGTGAGTCCCACCAGCCGGGACGCGGTGGCCCGGGCGGAACTCGAACTGCGGCGGCGGCAGTTCAAGACCGTCGAGTTGTTCCGCAAATGGGTGCCCGGCTGCGAAAACGCCATCATGACCCGCACCAGCCCGGCGCTCAACATCCGGCGCGGGCGGCTTATCGCCTGCGACTACGACATCACCCGCGACGACGTGCTCGAAGCGCGCCGCTTCGACGACGAGGTGATGCTCTACGGCTTCCACGACTCCGCGCCGCGCCTCCAGATCAGGAACGGCGGGGCCTATGGCTTCCCCTACCGCGCGCTGCGCGTGGCGGGCATCGAGAACCTGCTGGCGGCCGGCATGTTGATCACCTCCGACCACGACGCCCACATGTCCACCCGCAACACGGTCTGCTCGATGGGCCAGGGGCAGGCGGCGGGCACGGCGGCGGCGCTGTGCGCGCGGCAAAACCGCGGCACGCGCGAACTGCGCTACGCCGAGTTGCGCGCCGCGCTCGAAAAAGGCGGCGTCTGCTTCGAGGCGTGACGGCACCGGGGGCGGAGCGGCCGCCAAACGCGGCGCGCGGGCGCACGCCCTGCTGCACCGCGCTGTGCGGAATCGCAGCCTTCGCCCGCGCGGTGTCCACCCGCCCCCGGTTTGCAGGTTCTCCGAAGCCCTCATGAGGCTTGCGCCTGGCCGCCGCCGGTGTGCAGCAGCGCCGGGCGGGCCGTTTCCATCCGCTTCAACTGTCCGCAGGCGGCGAAGATATCCAGGCCGCGCGGCTTGCGCACGAAGCAAGGCAGCGACCGCCGGACGATCGCCTGGAACGCCGCCACCCGCTCCGGGGCCGGTGTCCGGAAAGGAATACCCGGACCAGGGTTCAGGGCGATCAGGTTGAGCTTGCACTTCAGTTGCGCCAGCAACCCCGCCACCCGGCGCGCGTCGGCGTCCGTGTCGTTGACCCCGCCGAGCAAGACATACTCGAACGTCAGCCGTTCCCAGCCGCGCAGCGGGTAGGCCCGGCAGGCGGCGAGCAGTTCCTTGAGAGGGTACTTGCGCGTGATGGGCATGATCTCGCGCCGCTGCTCCTCGCTGGAGGCGTTCAGCGAGACCGCCAGCTTCGGCCGCACCGGCTCCCGCCCCAGTTCCTCGATCCTGGGAATAATGCCCGCGGTGGACACCGTCAAGCGCCGCGGGGAGAGGCCGGCGCCTTCCGGGTCGGTCAAAATGCGGGTCGCCTTGATGACGTTCGGCAGGTTCAACAACGGCTCGCCCATGCCCATCAGCACCACGTTCACCCGCTTGCCGGCCGGCTCCAGCCGGTTGTCGGTGGCCAGGCGCAGCACCTGCGCGACGATTTCGCCCGCCGTCAGGTTCCGCTCCAGGCCCATCAGCGCCGTCAGGCAAAACCTGCATCCCACCGGACAGCCCACCTGACTCGAGATGCAGAGCGTGTCGCGCCCCTCTTCCGGCATGAAGACCGCTTCCACCGTGCGCCCATCATCGAGCGCCAGCAGGTAGCGCCGGGCGCCGTCGGTGGATTCGAAGCGGCTGGCCACCGGCAACAGCCCGGCCCTCGCTTCGCGCTGGAGCTGTTCTCGTAAGGAGTTCGGGATGTTGGAGATGGCTGAGAAATCCTCGATCCGGCGCCGGTACAGGGCCTGGTAGATCTGCCGGGCGCGGAAAGCGGGCTGATCGGCGCCAAGGAACTCGCGCAACTCGTTAAGTTCCATTCCGACAATAGGTTGGAGCATCCACCCCTGATTCTATCAGCAATTCCACCGAGCTTCGCGCTTCCGCTTCCCCTTAGGCCCACCCAGCGAAAAATTCCTACAATTCACAGGAACAATCCGCCGTCTTGTCGGTTAAACTGAATTCAGAAAGCTTGAGACCACAAGAAGATGCGTCATCTGGCGGCTAAAAGGATCCGGCCCCGCGAGTCCGTCCTCGCGCTGGCGCGAGTCCTGCTTGTCGACGGCAACCCGGCCTCCCGGTTGATTCTTCAGACCGTGCTCACCGCCAGCGGCTACGATGTGGACACCGCCGCCTCGGCCGCGGAAGCGGTCCTTAAGCTGGACGAGCGGGAATACGAACTTGTCCTGAGCGACCTTCAGATGGAGTCTCCCGACGCTGGTCTGAAGGTCATCGCGCACGCTCGGCTGGCGCCCTACAAACCCGCGACGGCGCTGATCACGGCATACCACAACTCGTCCCAGTTTGACACCCGGGGACCGCTGCTGATCGAGCCGGAGAACCTGCCCGAACTGCTCGGCAAGGTCGCCGCGCTGATTAGCGAGCGCGCCACGCGGCGCGTAGCCCGCCAGCTCCGGTACTCCGACTGCGGTCTTGGCAGCCGCAGGACCGCCTTCTCGAACTGATCCAGACCGCCGGTGAAGAAGGGATTGCCTATGCCGCTATCGGCGCGCGGGCGCCGTGTCAGCGGCCGCGCACCGTCAACAAATCAGAGAGGCGGTCCCAAAAATCGCAAGCCTCGGCGCGAACGCCGGCGCCGGAGCGCGGGGGCGCGTTCAACTCGAGATACGGGTCGCCGTCCGTGTAGCGGGGCCAGGCGGGAAGGCCGGCGCGATTCGGATCGCCGGCGGCCGCAAGCTGCGACCAATAACCCTGGAACGCGTGCGCGACCTCTCTATCGCGCTCCCCGGATTGGAAACCCCTTACACCGTCGAGCGTCTCGAACAGGTAGAAGACATCGAGACCGTGCCACGTACCCGCTTTGCGAAGCGCGGGGCTCGCGTTTTCCGGAACGAAGTTGAAGAAGTAGCGGAACACCGGCTGGCTTTGGTTTTCCGCCAGCAGCCGCGCCGTGCGGCGGGACGTGCAAACGAAGCGTGAATCGGTGGTGAGCGCCACGTATGCCGCGCGGGGCGAATCGTAATCCTCGGCCGGATATTGACGCAGAACCAGCGGGGCGAGCGGGCCGAACTGGCTGCTCACCATCGCCGCGTATTGCGCTTCGGTGAAGATGGGGGGCACGCTGCGGCTGGTTTCGTCCGCGTTCGCTCCCACGATCGCCGGGACACGGTTATGCCGTCCGTCCCGGATCGCGGCGGTGGGCGCTATGGGCTGCACCTCTCCGTCGATCACGCCGCCGTAGTCCCCGCTCTTGGTGGCGCTCACTTCGATCGGCAGAACTTTGAGCAGTTGCTCCGGCGTGAGGCGGCGCAGGCAGGCGGCGGTATCCTCCGCGCAGCCCGCCTGGCGGGCGAACTTGCGGCCGAACGCCTCG
>CAKZVG010000030.1 GCA_937921835.1 uncultured Bryobacteraceae bacterium
ACTTCGGCCATCCACTCCTCTTCTTTCCGGATGACCACCGGGTGCACGATGGCGTTCAGCGCCGCCAGCCGCTCGGGGTTGGAGAAGACCTCGGCCGCCAGCTTGCGCCGGTCGATCCGCTCATCTTCTCCCAGGATACCGGGTCCGAACTCGCGCACGGCCGCCAGGTAGGCCTCGCCTTCCGGTTCGAGCGCCAGGCGGCCGACCACGTCCGCCTTGAGCAGCCGGCAGCCGAGTCGGACTAGGGCGTCGCCCACCAGCGACTTCCCGCTCGCCAGCCCGCCGGTCAGCCCCACCCGCAGCATTCAAGCCCCCGCCATCCGGCGCTCGGCGGCCTCGATGGTGTTGACCATCAGCATGGCGACGGTGAGCAGTCCGACGCCTCCCGGCACCGGCGTGTAGGCGCCGGCTTCTTCCGCCGCGCCGGGATGCACGTCGCCCACGATGACGCTGCCGCTCTTCTCGAACGCGGCGAGTTTCTTCTGGTTGCCGGTGAAGACGCTCTCCACCTGCGCGCGGTCCGTCAGGCGGTTGATGCCGACGTCGATGACCACCGCGCCGGGCCGGATGAAACCGGCGCCAAGGAAAGCGGGGCGGCCGATGGCGGCCACCAGGATGTCGGCCCGGGCGCATTCCCCGGCCAGCTCGCGCGTGCGCGAGTGGCAGATGGTCACCGTGGCGTGCTGGTGCAAAAGCAGCAGCGCCATCGGCTTCCCCACGATGTCGCTGCGGCCGACGATCACCGCGCGCCGGCCCTCGATCGGGATCTCGTAGCGCCGGAGCAGTTCCATTACCCCTGCCGGGGTGCAGGGCCGGGGACCAGGCGCGCCCGCCGCCAAACGGCCGGTGTTGAACGGGTGGAAGCCGTCGACATCTTTTTCCGGCGCGACCGCTTCGAGCGCGGCGCGGCTGTCCACCTGCTTGGGAAGCGGCATTTGCACCAGGATGCCGTCGATCTCCGGGCGCCGGTTCAGCTCCGCGATGAGCGCTAGCAGTTCCGCGTTGCTGACCGTCCCGGGCGGGGTGTATTTTTCGCTGTGGATGCCCAGCTCCTGGCAGGTTGCTACCTTGTTGCGGACGTAGATCTCCGAGGCCGGGTTCTCGCCGGCCAGGATCACCGCTAGGCCCGGCGCGCGGCCGTAGGTTTCGCGGAACTTCGCGACCCGGGGCAGGCACTCCTTCAGGATCTCCTCGCGCACCCACTTCCCATCCAGGATCTTGGCCATGGCTCCTTTTCAGGATAACGCCTGGCGGCGCGCCCGACGCGGCGTGGCGCCGGCCGGGAGCGCGGTTCCGGCCGCCGGCGCCGTCTTCCCGGGTTTCGATCCGCGCCGCGGGAGGGAAGCCCTGCCCGGGCCCGCCGTGCGCTAAGATCCTGTTTGAGCCAACCGCCATGGAACTGAAATCGATCCGGCTTGAAATCCCGGAGAACGCCAACCTGATCTTCGGCCAGACGCACTTCATCAAGTCCGTCGAGGATCTCTACGAAGCGCTGGTCAACAGCGTGCCTCAACTGAAGTTCGGCATCGCTTTCAACGAAGCCTCGGGCCCCTGCCTGACGCGCGTCGAAGGCAACGACGAGGAATTGAAAGCGGCGGCCGCGCGCAACGCCACCGCCACGGCAGCCGGACATACGTTCGTCATTGTCTTGCGCGACGGGTTCCCGATCAACGTGCTGAACGCCATCCAGCGGGTGCCCGAAGTATGCTCGATCTTCTGCGCCACGGCGAACGCGGTCGAGGTCATCGTGGCTGAAACAGAACAGGGCCGCGGTGTCTTGGGAGTGATTGACGGGTCGTCGCCCAAGGGCGTCGAGACGGCGGCCGACGCCGAGGCGCGGCGCGGCTTCCTGCGCAGGATCGGCTACAAGCGATGATCGAAACCGTCGAGCAGCTTGAGGAGGTGCTTTCGCGCCCGAACGATGGGGACCGCGCCCTGGTGCGGGAGATGGAAGGCGACCTTCTGATCCTGGGCGTGGGGGGCAAGATGGGGCCGTCACTCGCCCGGCGCGCCCGCCGCGCCTGCACGGAGGCGGGCGTGAACAAACGCATCCTCGGCGTTAGCCGGTTCTCCTCGCCCGAGTCCCGGCGCGAGCTGGAAGCCGCGGGGATCGAAACCATCGCCGCCGACCTGCTGGACGAGCGCGACCTGGCGGCGCTGCCCGAGGTCCCGAACGTCATCTACATGGCCGCGCGCAAGTTCGGCACCACCGGCGCGGAACACCTCACCTGGGCCATGAACACCTACCTGCCCGGGCGCGTGGCGGAGCGCTTCCGCCAGTCCCGCATCGTGGTTCTTTCAAGCGGCAACGTCTATCCGCTGGCGCCCGTCACCTCGGGCGGCGCCAGCGAGGATACGCCCGCCGTCCCGGTCGGCGAGTACGGGCAGAGCGTGCTTGGGCGCGAGCGGATGTTCGAGCACTTCTCGGCGAAGTATGGGACGCGCGCCGCGCTGCTGCGGTTGAACTACGCCGTCGAGCTGCGCTACGGCGTGCTGCTCGATACCGGGCGGAAGGTTTTCGAGGGCCGTCCGGTGAACCTGGCGATGGGCAACGTGAACGTCATCTGGCAGGGCGACGCCAACTCGGTTGCCCTGCGCGCGCTCGGCATCTGCGCCGCGCCGCCCGCCATCCTGAACCTGACCGGCCCGGAAACGCTCTCGGTGCGCTGGATCGCGCGGCGCTTCGGCGAACACTTCGGCGCCCAGCCGGTCTTCGAGGGCGAGGAGGCGCCAACCGCTCTGCTCAACAACGCGGCCCGCTGCCACCGGCTCTTCGGCTATCCGTCGGTGAGCGTGGAACAAATCATTGAGTGGACCGCGCACTGGATCCGGTTGGGAGGCAAGCTGCACGGCAAGCCGACGCACTTCGACGTGAGGGACGGTAAGTTCTGATGGACTGGCGCGAGACACTCAGGCGCGGCTGCGTGATCCCCGCGCACCCGCTGGCGTTGACGGCGGCGCGGAAACTGGACGAGCGGCGGCAGCGGGCCCTGACCCGCTACTACCTCGCCGCGGGCGCCGGCGGCGTGGCGGTGGGGGTGCACACCACGCACTTCGAGATCCGGAGGCCCGAGGTCGGCCTGTACCGGCCGGTGCTCGAACTGGCGATGGAGGAGCTGCGCGGCAAGAACGTCATCGCGGTGGCGGGCGTGGTGGGGCCGTCCGCGCAGGCGGTGCGGGAGGCCGAGACTGCCGCCGCCTGCGGCTATCACGCCGGACTGCTCAGCATGAGCGCCCTCAAGGACGCACCGGTTCCCGAACTGCTGGCGCACGTGCGCGCGGTGACCAAGGTGATCCCGGTCTTCGGCTTCTATCTCCAGCCTTCGGTGGGCGGCCGGATCCTCCCTTACGAATTCTGGCGCGGCTTCGCGGAGATCGAGAACGTCGTGGCCATCAAGATCGCGCCCTTCAACCGCTACCAGACTCTGGACGTGGTGCGCGCGGTGGCCGAATCGGGGAGGGCGGGCGAGATCGCGCTCTATACCGGCAACGACGACAACATCGTCGCCGATCTGCTCACCACCTGGCACTTCGGCGACGCGAAGCTGCGCATCGTGGGCGGGCTGCTCGGCCACTGGGCGGTGTGGACCCGGCGCGCGGTGGAGCTGCTCGAGCGCATCCGCGAAGACACCAGGGACAACAAGCCGCTCGATCCCGGCTGGCTCACGCTCAACGCCCAGATCACCGACGCCAACGCGGCGTTCTTCGATCCGGCCAACGATTTTCACGGCTGTATCGCGGGCATCCACGAGGTGCTGCGCCGCCAGGGTCTGCTAGCGGGGCGCTGGTGTCTGAACCCGGCGGAAGACCTCTCGCCGGGACAGAGCGAGGAAATCAGCCGCGTCTGGCGGGCCTATCCGCACCTCAACGACGACGAGTTCGTGGCCGGACACCTGGCTGAGTGGCTGCGGTAGCGGGATCGCGGGACTTCGCGCCTTACGATTTGCGGGCCGATTGCCCCGGGCGCCAGCGGACTTCCTGTAGCACGTCCCTCGCCGCGTAGACCGTGTTGCAGTGGATGGTGACGGTGTCGGCGATGTCGTAGGCGTAGCCGCCGGCGAAGGTGACGGCGACGGCGGCATGGTTTTGCAGGGCGGTCTCCATCACCAGGTGGTCCCGCGCGCGCAACCCGTCCAGCGTCAGGTTCAGCCCGCCGAGCTGGTCCTGATAGTACGGGTCGGCGCCGGCGACGTACAGGACCAGCTCGGGGCGGAAGCCCTCGACCAGCGTCACCATGGCGCCGCGCAACCGCTCCAGGTACTCTTCGTCGCCCACTCCGTCCGGCAGGTCGATGTCGACGGTCGAAGGCGGCTTCACGGCGGGATAGTTGTTGAGCTGGTGAATGGAGAGAGTCAGCACGGATTGATCGGCCGCGAAGATGGAGGCCGTGCCGTTGCCCTGATGGACGTCGCAATCCACCACCAGGGCCTTGGCGATGGCGCCCTCGTGTTGCAGGGCGCGAATGGCGACCGCGATGTCGTTGATGGCGCAAAACCCTTCGCCGTGTCCCGGGAAGGCGTGGTGGAAGCCGCCCCCGCAGTTGATGCCGATGCCGTCGCGAAGCGCGCACCGCGCGGCGAGGATGCTGCCGCTTGCCGCCAGCAGATAGGCGCGCACCGTCTGCCGCGAGTAGGGCGTCTCAAGGCGCACCACCTCCTCGTAGCTGAGCGTGCCGGTCCGCAGGCGCTGGAGCCAGCCCGGCTCGTGGACCCGGAGGAGATCTTCATCGGCGGGCATCCCGGGAGTTTCGAAGTCGGACTCGGCCGCGAAGGTGGTTTTCAGGAGCCGGTCGCGCACCAAGCCGTATTTCCGCGACGGAAAGACGTGCGTGCCGAAATTGAGATCGTAGCCGTCATGGTAGACAATGCGGAACGGCAACATAGCCAGGTTCTGACAAGCTTACCACTTCAGAGCGCAACCCGCCGCGCCCGCGCGGAATGCGGAAATGCTGGGCTGGGCGCCGGAAGGGCGTTATAGAATTGAGGGAATAGCAGCTACCCTCTACCCTCATGCACGACTTATCGTATTTCCGCAACCATCTGGAGCAGGCCGCCGCACGGCTGGCGGCGCGCGGCTTCGAGTTGAACGCCGCGGAGTTCCAGGCGCTCGACCGCGAGCGGCGCGCGAAGGTGTCCGAGGCCGAGTCGCTCAAAGCGCAACGCAACGCCGAAAGCGGCGAGATCGGCAAGCTGCGCAAGCAAGGAGTGGACACCAGCGAGCGCCAGCAGCGGGTGCGCGAACTCGGCGAGCGGATCGCCGCACTCGACGCGCAGGTGAACGAAGTGGACGAGCGGTTCCGGGCGCTGCTGGCGGCCGTGCCGAACCTCCCGCACGAGAGCGTGCCGGAGGGCCGCGGCTCGGAGGAGAACGTGGAGGTGCGGCGCTGGGGCGCGCCGCGGGAGTTCGGTTTCGAACCCAGGGCGCACTGGGACCAGGGGCCGGAACTGAAGGTCCTGGATCTTGAGCGGGCGGCCAAGGTGACGGGGGCGCGGTTCGCGGTCTATTGGGGCGCCGGGGCGCGGCTGGAACGGGCGCTGATTAACTTCATGCTGGACGTTCATACCCGCGATCACGGCTACACGGAGGTGTTGCCGCCGTTCCTGGTGAACTCGGCGAGCCTCTTCGGAACGGGGCAGTTGCCGAAGTTCGCCGGCGACCTGTTCCGCTGCGAGGGGCACGACTTCTGGCTGGCGCCGACGGCCGAGGTGCCGGTGACGAACCTGTACCGGGACGAGACGCTCGACGCGGCGGCGCTGCCGGTTTCGTTATGCGCTTACACGCCTTGTTTCCGCAGCGAGGCGGGATCCCACGGCCGCGACGTGCGCGGCATCATCCGGCAGCACCAGTTTCAGAAGGTGGAACTGGTGAAGTTCACGCGGCCGGAGCAGAGCTACCAGGAACTGGAGAAGCTGACCGCCGACGCCGAGGATATTCTGCGGCGGCTGGGGCTACCCTACCGGACGGTGGTCCTGTGCACCGGGGACATGGGATTCTCGGCGGCCAAGACATACGACATCGAGGTTTGGCTGCCCGGCCAGCAGGCCTACCGCGAGATTTCCTCGTGCTCGAACTTCGAAGCGTTTCAGGCGCGGCGGGCGGGCATCCGCGCGAAGCTGGGCAAGGGCAAGTCCGAGTACGTTCACACGCTGAACGGCAGCGGGCTGGCGGTGGGGCGGACGTGGGTGGCGGTGATGGAGAACTTCCAGGAGCGCGATGGAAGCGTACTGATCCCCGAAGCGCTGCGGCCCTATATGGACGCCGAGCGGATTACGCCGCGCGGCGAGTGGCGTTAGCGGAGCGCCGCGCGGTTGGATCCACGATTCCGCGCGCCGCGCGGCACGGGCTCATGCGATCAGCCGGGCCAGCTTCGAGCCCGGCCGGATGATGGTCTGGTTGCGCTCCGGGCCGGTGGAGACGCAGCCCACCTCGACGCCGGTCTTTTCCTCGAGATAGCGCAGGTAACTCTGCGCCTTCGCGGGCAGGTCCTCGAAGCGGGAGATGCCCGCGGTGGGGCTGCGCCAGCCGGGCAGCGTTTCATAAACCGGCTCCACGCCTTCCAGCCCGGCGCGGGTGGCCGGCATTTCGTCGATTCCGTGGCCGCCCAGGCGGTAGCCGGTGCAGACCGGGATCGTCTCCTCGGCGTCCAGCACGTCGAGCTTGGTGATGATGAGGCTGTCGAAACCGTTCACGGCGGCGGTGTAGCGCAACAGCGGAACGTCGAACCAGCCACAGCGGCGCGGGCGGCCGGTGACGGCGCCGTATTCGTTGCCCGCCTGGCGGATGCGCTCGCCCGCTTCGCCGTGCAGTTCGGTGGGGAAGGGGCCGCCGCCGACGCGCGTGATGTAGGCCTTGGAGACGCCCAGGATGCCGCCGATTCTGGTGGGCGCCACGCCGGTGCCGGTGCAGGCGCCGCCGGCCGAGGCGCTGGAGGAGGTGACGAAGGGAAAAGTCCCGTGGTCGACGTCGAGCATGGTCCCCTGGGCGCCCTCGAACAGAATCCGCTTGCCCGCGGCGATGGCGTCGTTGAGCAGGCGGGCGGTGTCGCGGACCATGGGCCGGATGCGCTCGGCCATCTTCAGGTACTCGTCGTGGATGGCTTGGAAGTCGATGGTTTCGTCCACCGAAAAGGCGCGCGCCAGGATCTGTTTGTCCTCGGCCAGGCAGCCGTAGAGGGCATCGAAGGCGGCCGGGTCGACGAGGTCGGCGATGCGGATGCCGCGGCGCCCGATCTTGTCCTCATAGCACGGGCCGATGCCGCGCGAGGTGGTGCCGATGGCC
>CAKZVG010000031.1 GCA_937921835.1 uncultured Bryobacteraceae bacterium
TCTGCGCGACGCCGCCTCCCTGGCGCGCGCCGTGGCCGGCTGCGGCGTGGTCTATCATGTGGCGGCCGATTACCGGTTGTGGGCGCGGCGCCCCGAGGAACTGTACCAGTCCAACGTGGAGGGAACGCGCAACCTGCTCTCGGCGGCGCAGCGGGCGGGCGCCGAGCGGGTGGTCTACACCAGCACGGTGGGTTGCATCGGCGTTCCATCCGGCGGCGTTGGGGACGAGTCCCAGCCGGTCTCGCTGGCGGACATGACCGGCGCCTACAAGCGCTCGAAATTTCTCGCCGAACAAGTGGCGCTCGAATTCGCCCGGCGCGGGCTTCCGGTGGTGATCGTCAATCCAACCGCCCCGGTGGGCGATCACGACTTTAAGCCGACGCCAACCGGCAAGATCATCGCCGATTTTCTGGCCGGACGCATCCCCGCCTTCGTCGATACCGGTCTCAACCTGGTGGACGCGCGGGACGTGGCCGCGGGACACCTGCTCGCCTGTGAACGCGGGCGCGTCGGCGAGCGCTACATCCTGGGCGCGGAGAATCTGACCCTCGAACAGATCCTGCGCCGGCTGGCGGCGGTGACCGGGCGGTGGGCGCCCACGCGGCGGATTCCGCTCGCCGTGGCCTATGCCGCGGGTTTGGTGAGCACCGGTTGGGCGAACCTGACCGGCCGCGAGCCGCGCGTGCCGCTTGACGGCGTGCGCATGGCGCGGAAGAGGAGGTGGGTGTCGCACGCCAAGGCGGCGGGCGAACTGGGCTACCTGCCTGGGCCGGTGGACGCTGCGCTGGCGCGCGCCGCGGCCTGGTTCGAGGAAAGCGGCTTCTTGCGGGCGGCCTCATGAGAACTCACCTGCTGGTTGCGGCCGACCCAATCGAGTTCCGCGGACTCGAACGCCGTTTGGGTCCCTGGCGGCGGCTCCCCTGGCCTCTGCATTTTTCGCGCCAGGCCGAGTACCGCGGCGAACACTGGATTGCCGTGGCCAACGGCGCGGGACCTGCCCGGGCGGCGCGCGCCGTCGCCGCGGCGGCGGAGCGGGCCGGGCTCGACACGGTCGTGAGCACCGGTTTCTGCGGCGGGCTTGATCCGGATCTCGTGCCCGGCGCCGTATTCGTGGCCGTCCGGGTCCTGGGCGCGGATTTTTCCCCGGTTTTCGACGCCGCCCGTCCCCACACAAGCCGCGGCTACGCCAGCGGTAGTATCATTTCCATTGACCGTTTCATTCCGGATGCCGCCGCGAAACTCCGGCTCCGCGCCTCCGGGGCGGGTGCGGTCGAGATGGAAGCCGCCGGCGTGGCGCTTGAGGCCGCCAGGAGGAGGCTGCCGTTCTATTGTGTTCGAGCGGTCACCGATACGGCGAACGAGAGTTTTCGTTTTGACTTCGATTCCGTCCGCGACGGGGATGGACGGTTCAACCGCTGGCGCATTGCGGGCCGGGTTTTGCGGCGTCCGTTCGTTTTCGCTCCGGAAGTGGCTCTGATTTACCGCAGGAGCCGGGCGGCCGCGGAGTCTCTCGGAGAGTTCCTTGCCGACTGCGAGTTCTGAGATGGAAGTGCCCGCCACCATGCGCGCGGCGGTGTATCGCGGCCGCGGCCGGGTGTTGGTCGAGCCGGTCGAGACCCCCCGCATCGGGCCGGGCGAACTGCTGGTGCGTGTCGAGGCTTGCGGGATCTGCCACACGGATCTCAAGAAGATCGAGCACGGCTTGCTCTCGCCGCCGCGCATCTTCGGCCACGAAACCGCCGGCGTCGTGGTGGCCGTGGGCGAAGGCGCCGCGGGTTTCGCCGTAGGCGACCGCGTGGTGGCCTTTCACCATATTCCGTGCCTGGATTGCTTCTATTGCGAGCGGAAACTGTACGCCCAGTGCCCGACCTACAAGAAAGTCGGCATCACCGCGGGTTTCGAGCCCGCCGGCGGAGGCTTCGCCCAATTCGTCCGGGTGATGGATTGGATCGTGCGCCGCGGGGTGGAAAAGATCCCGGAAGGCGTTTCCTTCGAGCGCGCCAGCTTCGTCGAGCCGGTGAACACCTGCCACAAGGCGGTGGAGCAAGCCGGCCCGAGGCGCGGGGAACTGGTGCTGATCCTCGGCCAGGGCCCTATTGGTTTGCTGTTCACCATGCTGGCCGGACGCTCGGGCGCCGTAATCGTCGCCACCGATCCGATCGAAACCCGGCGCGCGCTTTCGGCCCGTTTCGGCGCCGCGGAGGTCTACGATCCGCGTGACCCGCGCGTCGAGGCTCGCGTCCGGCAGTTGACCTCGGGGAGGGGTGCGGACCTGGTGATCGTCGCCGCATCGGCCCCCCAGGCGGTTGAGCAGGCGATGCGCTGCTCCCGGCCGGGCAGCCGGATCCTGCTGTTCGCCCAGACATCTGATCAGGAGAGGGTGGAAGTTTCGGGGGCGGCCATCTGCAAGGATGAACGTACGCTTTTCGGCTGCTACAGCGCTTCGGTGGACCTGCAAGCCGAGTCCGCCCGGCTGGTTTTCAGCGGCGAACTGCCGATCGAAGATCTGATCTCGCACCGGCTACCGCTGAGCGAGATCGAATCGGGGTTCCGTCTGGCGTTGCATCCGGACGGGAAATCATTGAAAATAGTGGTTCAACCACAGAGGTGGTCAGAGTGAACACACACATGATGGCCGCCGTGCTCTACGGCAAGGAGCAGTTGCAAATCGAGCCGGTGGCCATACCCAACATCGGCCGGGGAGACATCCTGGTAAGAGTCCGCGCGGCGCTCACTTGCGGCACGGACGTCAAGGTGTTCCGGCGGGGATATCACGCGCGGATGATCGTTCCGCCCGCGCTGTTCGGACACGAACTGGCGGGCGATGTGGTTGCGGTAGGCGCCGAAGTGAAGGGGTTCCGTCCGGGCGACCGTGTCGTGTCAGCGAATTCCGCTCCCTGCCTGGATTGCTTCTACTGCCGCAAAGGCCTCGAGAACCTTTGCGAAAACCTTCTGTTCAACAACGGAGCCTACGCCGAGTACATCCGCGTGCCGGCGCGCATTGTCCAGCGCAACACCTATCACATTCCGCCCCATGTGGGATACCGGGAAGCGGCCATCATCGAGCCTCTGGCGTGCGTGATGCGCGGCGTCGAGGAGACAGGCGTGCGCTCCGGCGACAGCGTCGTGGTCATCGGCCTGGGGCCGATCGGACTGATGTTCGTGCGCCTGGCGAAGCTTCTGGGGACGCGGGTGATCGCCGTGGGGCGCCGCCAGTCGCAGCTCGACCGCGCCAGCCGCATGGGCGCCGACGAACTGATTGTCAACGACGGCAAGATCGACCTGGTGAGCGTGGTGCGGGATCTCACCCAGGGACGCGGCGCCGACGTGGCCCTGGAGGCGGTGGGAAAACCCGAGACCTGGCGGCAGTCGGTGCAGTTGCTGCGGCGCGGCGGCACCGTCAATTTC
>CAKZVG010000032.1 GCA_937921835.1 uncultured Bryobacteraceae bacterium
AGCCCCGCTCCCGGCCGCTTCGCCAGCGACGAGACGCGGCTGGAAGCCCGCGCCAACCAGTTGGTGGGCGTGGCCGTGGCAAAGTCCCTCCAAGGCCCCTGGCGGCGCATGGACAAGCCTCTGATCGTGCCGCGTCCCGGCCAGTGGGATGGCTTCATGACCAACAACCCGGCGCCCTGCGTCCACGAAGACGGAAGCGTGCTGCTAATTTATAAATCCGCCCGGGACGCGCGCGGGCTGCTCCATCTCGGCGCCGCCCGCGCGCCGCGCTGGGACGGACCCTACCGCCGGCTCAAGGACTCGCCGCTGTTCGACTTCAGCGCCACCGGCGATCACGTCGAGGACGCCTACGTCTGGCGGGAGGACGGCCGCTACCATATGCTCATGAAGGACATGCGCGGCGGCATCTGCGGCGAACGCGGCGCCGGCGTCCACGCCACCTCGCCGGACGGCGCCGAGTGGACCATCTCCCGGCCCGCGCTCGCCTACTCGCGCAAGGTGCTGTGGAGCGACGGCGTGGTCCGCGAGCTGCGCAAACTGGAGCGCCCTCAGTTGCTGATCGAGAACGGCCGCCCCACGCACTTATTCCTGGCCGCCGCCACCGATCCCCGCACCACGCCCGAAGAACGGTCCTGGAACATGGTGATCCCTCTCTCCGCGACAGGCGCCCGGGCGCCTGCCGGCTGAGGCGCGCGACAACGGCCGATCAGAAGTCCTTCAGCAGGCCGCGCGGGTCCGGTTTCGGGCTGGCGCGCACCAGCGTCACGAAGACGATCGTGGCCAGGCATGGAATGGTCGACGCGGCGATGATGACCGGCTGGAACGAAAAGCGGTCCGTGATCACGCCGATCAGATAAGTGGAGATCAGCGTGCCTACGCCCGCCGCGGTCCCGCTCAAGCCGCTGACGGACGCCACCGCGCCGGAGCGGAACACGTCCGCCGGGAACGCCAGGAACATCGTGCTGCCTGCGGCGTAGGCGAAGGTGGTATAGGCGAACAGCAGGATCAGCAGCACGAAATTCGAGAGGAAGGCGGCCGGGATCAACAGCAGCATGCTGGGACCGAAAATCAGAATCACCGTCCGCCGCGCTTTGCCCACCGGCCAGCCGCGCGCGATCCAGTAACTGGACAGGCCGCCGCCGAAGAAGTTGCCGAGGTCCGCGCCCAGAAACGGCGCCCAGAAGCCCAGCACGCTTTGCTCGATGGGGAAGCCGCGGCTCACCAGGTAGAGCGCGAACCACTCCGAAATCAGGAACCAGTAAGGATCGAGCAGCATGCGCCCGATGACGATGCCCCAGCTCTGGCGGTAGCGCAGCAGGTCGGCCCAGCGCGCCGCCCCCGCCGGCGCCGCTCCGGGAGTTTCCTCGCCGCGCCCCGCGCGGATGTGGGCCAGTTCCTCGGGCGAGATGCGCGGGTGCTGCTCCGGCGGATGATAGAGCGCGCGCCACGCCAGCAGCCATAGAAAGCCCAGCAATCCCGCCAGCAACACCGCCGGACGCCAGCTCCCGAAAGTGCGCATAAGAGCCAGCACCAGGAACGGCGCGATCGCTCCTCCCACCGACGAGCCGCTGTCGAAAAGCGCCACCGCCCAGCCGCGCTCCCTGGCGGGAAACCACTCCGACACCGCTTTGGTCGCGCCCGGCCAGTTGGCCGCCTCGCCCGCGCCCAGCAGAAAACGCAGCACGCGGAAGCTCTGCATCCCGTTGGCGAGCGATGTCAGGCACGCGATGAGCGAGTAGAACGCCACGCTGACCGACAACCCTTTGCGCGTGCCGATCCAATCCAGAAAGCGGCCCGACACCCCCTGCATTACCGTGTAGGCCACGCGGAAGGAGATCAGGATGGTAGCGAAGTCGCTGTTCGTCCAGTGGTAGTCCCGCTTGAGATACGGCGCCAGCACGCTGAGCGTCTGCCGGTCGATGTAGTTGATGACGGTGGAGGCGAACAGCAGGCCGCCGATCCACCAGCGCAAGCGCCGGATCGGCTTGCGCGCGGCCGCGGCCGGGGAATCACTGGCCAACTCGCTGCCCCTTCCTCCGGCTGCCCTGGAAGCGCGCGGCCGGGAAGCGTCAATTATCGCCCATCGGCCGCGGCTGTGACATAAAAGGAGGGCCGCTGGGGTCTCGGCCAGGATGGCGCGCAGGCATGCGCCACTGGCGGAGACCGCACGCCGCCGCGGTGTTTGAAGAGCCCGCCCGGCCCGGGACGCCGCGGAATCAGCCTCGCAGTCCGGCCAGCACGCCGCGCATGTAAGCGAAGGACTTCTGCATGCCCGGGAAGGGGTTGTCGGCGTCGATTTCGTACTCCAGCATGACCCCGCCCTGGTAGTTCATTTTCTTGAGCAGCTTGAACATCCCCACGATGGGCAGCACCCCGTCTCCGACCGGCACTTGGCTCTTGGCCACCTTCGTGTCGGTGAGATCCTTCACGTGCACGTCGAGCAGCCGCGGGCCGGCCATCCGGATCGATTCCAGAATGTCCGCCCCGGTGCGCACCGTGTGGCCGATGTCGATGCACAGACCCATGCGCGGATCGCGCTTCTTCACCGCGTCCAACACGCTTTGCGGCGTGGGGAAGTGCTTGTCCTCGGGACCGTGGTTGTGAATCGCGGTCTGGATGCCGAACTCCTTGACCAGCTTCTCCACCTCGTCCAAGGTGTCGTGGCTCGGCGCGCACACCATCATCGGCATGCCGCAGGCCTTGGCGTACTCGAACATCTTGCGGAGCTGATCCGGCTTCTTGAGGTCGATGTTGCCGCCGCTCAAAATCGTCAGGCCCGCATCCTCGAATTCCTTGCGCCCGGCCGCCCACTGCTCGGGCGTGTCGGCGTAGCGGATGTGGAATTCCTTGATGCTGACATACTTCACGCCCAGCTTCCGGATCATGTCGATGGCCTGCGGACGGGAAAACTTGCGCAGCGAGTAGGTGGCGACACCCAGCCGCACGTCTTCGGCGGCCGCGGCGGCGGCCACCGCCGGCAGCGCGGGCAAGGCGAACGCGGCTGAACCAGCCAGAAATCCGCGCCGGGTTGTGGAACGCATAATTGACTCCTTTTTGGGGTTGATCCGTCTATGATCATACCTGTTTTCGAGGGCCGGGCCGCGCGCGCCGGCATCCAACATTGCAATGCGAATGCGTTTTTTTGAAGCGCCCCTCCCGCCCGGCTCACCGGCGCCCGATTTCTCCCTCCCGGACCAGGACGGGAACCTGGTTACGCTTTCCGCGCTGCATGGCCGCAACGTGGTGCTGATCTTCTACCCGGGCGACGGCACCCCGGTGTGCCGGAAGCAGCTTTGCGAATTCCGCGACTCCTGGGAGGCGGCGCGCGCCAGCGAAACGGTGGTGCTGGCGATCAATCCTCAAAGCGCCTCCAGCCACGCCGCGTTCCGGGCCCGCCACCGGCTGCCCTTTCCGCTGCTGGTGGACGAAGGCGGACGGGTGGCGCGGCTGTATCGCGCGGGTGGCTGGTGGGTGAAGCGCACCGTCTACCTGGTGGGCCGATCGGGAACCATCCGCTACGCCAAACGCGGAACGCCGCCACCCGCAGAGGTGCTCGCCGCCGCCGAGCCGGGCGGCTGATAGCTGCGCCGCGGCGGGCGGCTACAGATCGGGATCCTCGTATTTGGCCGCCGTGCGGAAGTGCAGCGCCGTGACCAACGCCTGGCGCGGCGCCCCGGCACGCGCCACCCGTGCCTCGTACAGGTAGGCCGTTTCCAGCGTCAACGCTCCCGGCAGCTTCCAGCGCACGCCCGAAGAAAAGCGTCCCGCCAGCGCGCCGCGGCGGTCCGCCAGCAACTCGGCGCTGGCGAAAGGCCGGGAAGCGCCCCCGGCGCGCACTCGCAGACGCTGCCGGAGGCGGCTGGCGTCCGGTGCGCCCGCGAACAGGAAGCGCTCGGCCAGCGTCCGCGATTGAACCTCGGCCTTTCCGAACTCCCGTTGCATGACCACGCCGCCAAAGGGCCGATGCCCGTTGCGCCACTCTCCCCGGCCGCTCCTTTGCGGCTGACAGTAATAGCCTCCGAGCAGCGTTACCCACTCACTGAGATCGTGATCGAGCAGCGGGCCGGCCCGCGCGTGATAGAGCTGGCCGAAGGAATCGCGCGTCCGCACGACGGAGCGCAGCACAAGTTCGGTTCGCGGCCCCAGCGGCAGTGAAGTGTCGAAGGCGTGCCAGGATTCCAGCTCCGCGGCCGCCAG
>CAKZVG010000033.1 GCA_937921835.1 uncultured Bryobacteraceae bacterium
CGCAACTGGCGCTCGGGGACGGGCGACGGCGCGTCGACCATCAGGTCGGTTCCCTTGGCGGTCTTCGGGAACGGGATCACTTCGCGGATGGAGGACTCCCCGGCCAGAATCATCACCAGCCGGTCCAGCCCGAGCGCGATGCCACCGTGCGGAGGCGCGCCGTACTCCAGCGCCTCCAGCAGGAAGCCGAAGCGCCGCCGGGCCTCTTGCTCCTCCAGGCCGAGCGCGTCGAAAACCTTGGACTGCACGTCGCGGCGGTGGATGCGGATGGAGCCGGAACCCAATTCGGTGCCATTGAGCACCAGGTCGTAGGACTTGGCGCGGCAGCGCGCCGGGTTGGCGGCGAGCAGTTCGATGTCCTCGTCGTGGACCGAGGTGAACGGGTGGTGCGCCGCCACCCAGCGGTTCTCCTCCTCGTCCCACTCGAACATTGGAAAATCCACCACCCAGAGGAAGCGGAACGTGCGCGGGTCGAGCAGCTTGTGACGGTCCGCATACTTGCGGGCGGCGGCCAGCCGGAGCTGTCCGCAGGCTTGCAGCACGGTATGGTCCGGGCGCGGACCTTGCGGCGCGGACGGCCAGCCGGCCAGCAGCAGCAGGTCTTGCTCGCCCGCGCCCGCCCGCTCGCGCACGCGCGCCATGGCTTCGGGGAAGTCGCGCTCGAGCCGTTTGACGTCGTCGTAGACGCGCAGGCCGCGCTCCTGTCCCAGGGCCTTGAGTTCGTCGCGCTCCTTGCGGCTCACCCCACCCGCCTTGGGAACGACAAGGGCCACCAGCGGCAGGCCGTCGGTGGTGAGGTTCGCGCCGGGGAAGAGGTCCTCGACGGGGTGGAAGGGGGGCAGCCGCAGGTCAGGCTTGTCGGTGCCGTAGGCGCGCATGGCCTGTTCGTAGGTCATGCGCGGGAAGGGGCGCCCAATATCGAAGCCGGCTTCGCGGAAGACGCGCTGCATGAGCGGCTCGATCACCTCGAAGATGGTTTCCTGCTGCGGGAACGACATCTCGAGGTCGATCTGGGTGAACTCATACTGGCGGTCGGCCCGCAGGTCCTCGTCGCGGAAGCAGCGCACGATCTGGAAGTACTTCTCGTAGCCGCCCACCATCAGCAGTTGCTTGAATAACTGGGGCGACTGCGGCAGGGCGTAGAAGGATCCCGGCTGGACGCGGCTGGGCACCAGGAAGTCACGCGCGCCTTCGGGAGTCGAGGCGGTCATAAAGGGCGTTTCGATTTCCAGGAAGCCCATCGAATTCAAACACTCGCGCACGGCGAAGGAGACCCTGGAGCGCAGTATGATGTTGCGCTGCATGTGCGGGCGGCGCAGATCCACGTAGCGGTACTTGAGGCGCGCGTCCTCGCTGACGTCGACGGTCTCCTCCATGGGGAAGGGGGGCGTGCGGGAGGTGTTCAGGATCCAGAGTTTGTCGGCCACCAGCTCGATTTCGCCGGTGGGAATGCTGGGATTGACGGTCTCCGGAGAGCGCCTGGCGACCACGCCTTCGACCGCCACCACGTACTCGGCGCGCAGCAGTTCGGCCTTGGCGTGCACGGCGGGATCGGCATCGGCGTGAAAGACGGCCTGGGTCACGCCCTCGCGGTCGCGCAGGTGGATGAAGATGACTCCACCCAGGTCGCGCCGGCGGTGCACCCAGCCCATCAGCAGCGCGCGCTTGCCGGCGTCCGGCGCCCGCAAGTCCCCGCAGGTATGGGTGCGGCGAAGGCTCCCGAGAAAGTCCAGCGGGACTCCCGCCTGTCGTTGGTCTAGGGTCTCTTCCATAGCGTCAATTCGTTTCCGCGAGCGCCGGCGGCGGATTCAGGACCGCGGCCGCGATCGCCTCGCGCGCGACCGTGCGCTGGCCGCCGCTCGACATGTCTTTCAGGGCGTAGGCGCCGGCCGAGATCTCATTGTCGCCGACAATCAGGGCGTGGCGCGCGCCCAGCTTGTTGGCCAGTTCGAGCGAACGCTTCAGACGGCCTTCGGGCGCGATCTCCACCGCCACCCCGGCGCGGCGCAGTTGGCGCGCGAGGGCGGCGGCGTGCCGGAAGGCCGCCTCGCCCAGGGGCGCGATCAGAAGGTCGAGTCCGGCGGCGCCCGCGGCGCGTTCCTCCACCGCCATCACCAGCCGGTCCTCGCCGATCGAGAAACCGATCCCCGGGGCGGGGGCTTTCGATCCCAGCGCTTCGGCCAGCCCGTCGTAACGGCCCCCACCCAGCACCGAGTTCTGCGCGCCGAGAGCGCCGTGGACGATCTCGAAGGTGGTGCGGGTGTAGTAATCGAGGCCCCGCACCAGCCGCGGGCGCACCTCGAAGGGGATGCCGCGCTCGGCGAGATGGCCTTTCACGGTATCGAAGTGCGCGCGGCAGGCCGCGCACAGATGCTCGAGGATGGAGGGCAGCCTCTCGATGATGGGCTGATCCTCGGGCACCTTGCAGTCGAGCACCCGCAAGGGGTTGGTTTCGGCCCGCCGGCGGCAGTCGGCGCACAGGTTCGCGCTCACGCCGGCCAGGCCATGCCGCAGCGCGGCGACAAACGCCGGGCGGCAGGCCGGACATCCGACCGAGTTCAACAGCAGGCCGAATCCGTCCAGCCCGCAACGGGTGAGAATTTCCACCACCATCTCGATGACTTCCGCGTCCACGGCGGGCGACTCCGAGCCGATCGCCTCGGCGCCGATCTGGAAGAACTGGCGGTAGCGCCCCTTCTGGGGCCGCTCGCGGCGGAACATCGGGCCGATGTAGTAGAGCTTCTGCACGCCCGGGCGCTGGTCCAGGCGATGCTCGAGGTAAGCGCGGATGACCGAAGCGGTGGCCTCCGGGCGCAGCGTGAGCGAACTGCCGTCGCGGTCCTCGAAGGTGTACATCTCCTTGCCGACGATGTCGGTTTCCTCCCCCACGCCGCGCGCGAAGAGCGCGGTTTCCTCGAGGATCGGGGTGCGGATTTCCTGGTAATGATAGACGCGGAACACCTCGCGCGCCACCGCCTCGACGCGGTTCCAGACCGCGCTCGCCGGGGGCAGGATGTCGCGCATTCCTTTGACGGCTCGAATCAACTTGGTTCTTCCCTGTAGTGCTCGCGGTAACGGACGTAGTTGGCGTAGTTGCGGGCGAAGCGCTCCCGCTCCTCGAGCGTGACCTCCCGGCGGACCCTGGCCGGCACGCCCATCACCAGGCTGTAGGGCGGGATCTCCATCCCCTCGGGAACCACCGCGCCGGCGGCGATCACCGAACCCTCGCCGACACGCGCGCCGTTCAGGACGATGGCGCCGATGCCCACCACGCACAGGTCGCCGACGGTGCAGCCATGCAGCACGGCCGCGTGCCCGACGGTCACACGGTTTCCCACCATGACGGCATGCTTGTTGAGTTCGCCGTGCAGCACGCAGTTGTCCTGAATGGAGGTCTCCTCGCCAATGCGAATCGAGTGCACGTCTCCTCGGATGGTGACGTTGCACCACACGCTGGCCCGCTCGCCGATCTCGACGTCGCCGATCACCTGAGCGCTCAGATCGACAGCTTGGCGAAGGCCACGGATAGTATTTTAATCGGGTCA
>CAKZVG010000034.1 GCA_937921835.1 uncultured Bryobacteraceae bacterium
AGTTGGGGCAGCGGCCATTACCAGGCGCTCCAGGTCTTGCTGAACCGCCGGTTTCAGGGAGGGCTCGCACTTCTGGTTTCTTATACCTTCTCAAAATCCATCGACACGGGCTGTTCCGGCAGCCTGGGAATCGAGTCCTGCTCGATCCAGAACACTTACAATATCGCGGCTGATCGCAGCGTATCGAGCACCGACGTTCCGCATCTTCTCTCCATCAGCGGCGTCTACGAATTGCCGTTCGGCGCCGGCAAGGCTTTCCAGACGGGCAACCGTGCGGTTGACTACATCGCCGGTGGCTGGAAAGTCAACGTCATTTCCATGTTGCGATCCGGGGCTCCTTACAACCTGGCTGTAAGCGGTGACATCGCCAACACCGGCAATGTGAACTACATGAGACCGAATGTGTCCGGCAGCCACAAGCTTGACAATCCCAAGGTCGAGCGCTGGTTCAATACGGCCGCATTCTCCGCTCCCGCCCAGTACACGTTCGGGAACCTGGGACGGAATGTCCTTCGGTCGGATGGTCTGGTCAATTTCGACCTGGGTCTGGCCCGCGTGTTTGCGGTCACCGAGCGGGCGCGGGTGGAGTTCCGCGCCGAGGCGTTCAACGCCTTCAACCACCCTACGTTCGCCGCGCCCACGAGCAACATTGCCAGCCCGACTTTCGGCCGGGTGCTGGCCCTGGCCACCGGCACGGCTCCACGCCAGTTGCAGTTAGGAGTGCGCGTGACTTTCTGAGCATCCCACGGCGCAGGGCCGTCACTAGAAACCAGAAACGGGCGCAGAGGCGCCATATCGCTGTCGGCTTTCGCTGCCGAGCGACGTCCTCAACAGCATCTCGTCTCTGGAACCGCTTCTGCTCTTCATTGACGGCCTTGCGCCGCGGGTTGCTCAGAACGGCCAGCCTGCTAACCTTGAACTATATGGCCAGCCGGGCGGTTGCCGCCGCGGCGGCGTCCGCCCTAAGAGCGCGGAAGCTTGGAATCGGATGCAGCTCTTGCCGAGGCTCGGCGAGCGAGCGCCTCCTGAGCCTCGCCGGGCGGGTCCACGGCCCGACGCGGAATTGCGGGGGCGGGCCAGCGGGCCGGGCGTGGGATCCCTGGGGCCGGAACGCGGCAGGGAGCGCATTCGGCTAAGATCCGGAGTGGTGCATCCCATGAAGATTCCAGTTGCGGTTCTCATGAGCCTGGGCGCGGCCGCGCTTCCGGCGCAGGTGGGGGAGCGCGTTTGCTTGTCTCCGGATAAACAGATCGAGGTGCGCGCCGGGACGGCCAAACAGCCGGGGGCGCCGTCGGCGCTGGTCTACACGGTCCGCTATCGCGGCAAGCCGGTGATCGCGGAATCGGCGCTTGCCCTTGAGGTGCTGCGGCAGCAGCCGCTCGGGGCGGACGTGCGCATTGTGAAGGCGGGGAATTCGAGCGGCGAGGAGAACTACACGCTGCCGCACGGCAAGGCGAGCGCGGTGCGGCACCGCTACAACGCCCTGACGGTCGAGGCGCGGGAGGCGGGCGGTCTGGAGCGGCGCATGGCGGTGGAGTTCCGGGTGTTCGACGACGGCGTGGCCTTCCGCTACCACGTGCCCGCTCAGCCGGCCATCCGCGAGTTGCAGCTTGCGCGCGAGCGGAGCGAGTTCCGCCTGGCGCGCGAGGGGACCGCGTGGCCGCTGCTTCTGAACGGCTACCGCACGTCGTATGAGGACAACTACGTCGCCCTGCCGGCTTCGGCCATCAAGCCCGAGCAGCTCGTCGCGCTGCCGTTTCTGGCGGAGGTTCCCGGCGCGGCGTGGGTGGCGATTCTCGAAGCGGATCTGGAGAACTACGCCGGCATGTACCTGGCGCGCGCCGGGCGGGGACTGGCGTTCGAGTCGCGGCTGGCGCCGCGGGCGGACCGGCCCGACGTGGCGGTGGTGCGGCAGACTCCGATGGCGACGCCGTGGCGGGTGATCCAGATTGCGGGCGAGGCGGCGCGGCTGATCGAGTCGAACCTGGTGACGACGCTCAGCCCGCCCTCGCGCATCGCGGACACGTCCTGGATCCGTCCGGGGAAGACGTCCTGGACGTGGTGGTCCGGCGACCTGGCCAAGGACGTCGCTTTCAAGCCCGGCATGAACACCAACACGCTGAAGCACTACATCGACTTTTCGGCCGAGGCGGGATTGGAGTACGCGCTGATCGACGAGGGCTGGTCGACCAACAACGCGCGCGGACAGGGCGATCTGCGCGAGATCAAGGAGGGCGTGGACCTGCCGGGCATTCTGGCGCACGCGCGGAACAAGGGCGTGAAGGTGTGGCTCTGGGCGCACTGGGAGGGCGTCGACCGCCACATGGACGAGGTTTTCGCGAACTTCGAGAAATGGGGCGTGGCGGGCGTCAAGATCGACTTCATGGACCGCGACGACCAGTGGATGGTGGGCTTCTACCATCGCGCGGCTGAGGCGGCGGCCAGGCACAAACTGCTGCTCGATTTTCACGGCGCCTGCAAGCCCACCGGGCTGAGCCGCACCTGGCCGAACGTGCTGACCTATGAAGGCGGCATGGGCCTGGAATACCTGAAATGGAGTGCGCGCGTAACGGCCGAACACAACACCCATCTCGCTTTCACGCGCCTGCTGGCCGGACCGTTCGACTACACGCCGGGCGGCTTCCACAACGTCGCGCCAGCCGAATTCACGCCGCGCTTCGTCGAGCCCATGGTGCCGCACACGCGCGCGCACCAGCTTGCGCTGTTCGTGATCCTGGAGAGCGCGTTCGTGATGCTGGCCGACTATCCGGGCGCCTACCGCGGCCAGAAGGAACTCGAGTTCCTGAAGGCCGTGCCGGCGGCGTGGGACGAGACGCGCGGGATCGCCGGGCGTCCGGGGGAATACGCCGTGGTGGCGCGCCGCCGCGGGCAGGACTGGTTCGTGGGCGGCATCACAAACGGCAACGCGCGCGAGATCGAGTTGCCGCTCGATTTCCTGCCCGCCGGGAGCTTCACGGCGCAGGTCTACACGGACGCCGCGGACGCGCCGAAGACCACCCTCCTCGCGGCGCGGCAGGTGACGCGGGCGTCGAAGCTGGGGGTGAAGATGGCGCCGGCGGGAGGATTCGCGGCGGTGCTGCGTGCGGCGCGGTGAGCGTTTGAGCGGCGATCCGGCCCCGGGGTGTATAACAACCTCATGAACCGGCGAACGTTTTTCGGGGCGGCGTCCGCACCCTTGGTTTTTTCCTCCCGCGCGGCGCCCGCACCCCGGCGGCCGAACTTCGTTTTCGTCTATACGGACGACCAGCGCTACGACGCCATCGGCGCGCTGGGCGCGCAGCCGTGGCTGCGCACGCCGAACATGGACCGGCTGCTGCGCGAGGGCGCCCACTTCCGCAACGCCTTCGTGACGACGTCGCTTTGCTCACCCAGCCGCTCTTCGTTCCTGACCGGCTGCTATGCGCACACCACCGGGGTGCTCGACAACCGGCGCGACAGCGCCATCCGCCCGGGAATCCCGCGCGTGCTGCCGCTGCTCGGCGAGGCGGGCTATGCGACGGCGTACATCGGCAAGATCCACATCCCGAATTTCGAGGACGCCCTGCGGGGGGTGGATCACGTGGCGACGTTTCCTGGGCAGGGCAGTTACTTCAACAACGCCTTCGTGGTGAACGGCAAGCCCACGCCCACCCAGGGCTACATTACCGATCACATCAACCGCTTCGCGCTGGAGTTTCTGCGCAACCGCGACCAGAGCAAGCCGTTCGCGATGTTCGTGGGGCACAAGGCCGTGCACGGACCGTTCCAGCCCGACCCGCGCCACAAGCCGCCGTTTGAGAACGAATGGATGCCGCTGCCCAGGACCTGGGACGACCGCTACGAGGGGCGTCCTTCGTATCTCAAGGCGCGCCGCAAGTCCTGGCACGGGCTGGAGGGGTTACTGGAGAAGTATCACTACAGCCAGTGGCAGCGCGATATCGCCGCCTGCCTGGTGGCGGTCGACGAGGGCGTCGGCCAGATCCTCAAGGAACTGCGCGGGTCGGGCCAGTTAGAAGATACGGTATTCATTTATTCAAGCGACAACGGTTACTTCCAAGGCCAGCACGGGCTCAACGACAAGCGCGCGATGTACGAGGATTCGATCCGCGTGCCGCACATCGTGCACTATCCGCGGCGCATCCAGCCGGGGACGGTGTTCGGCCAGATGGTGCTGAACATCGATCTGGCGCCGACGCTGCTGGACCTGGCGGGAGCGGACATCCCGCGCGCGATGGAGGGGCGGTCGTGGAAACCGGTTCTCGAGGGCAAGGACCCGGCGGGGCGCGAGGCGTGGCTCTACGAGTACAACTGGGAGAAAGCTTATCCCTTCGATCCGACGCAGTATGGCGTCCGGACGAGCCGCTATAAGTTCATCCGGTACCCGGATACCGGCAACAGCGACCCGGATTACCCGATGAAAGGCGAGCTGCCCTACGAAGAACTGTACGATCTGAAGAACGATCCGCTGGAGATGCGGAACCTCGCGCGGGATCCCGCCGCGGCGCCGGTGCTCAGGGAGATGCGGGCGCGGCTGAAGAAGTTGCTGGAAGAAACCGGCTACCCGGGCGGATACCGCTGACCGCTGTCAGTTGGGAACGGAGCGATATGCTGGAAAAAGTCGACTTAACGTTGTCGCTTTCCAAGGCGGAATACAAGGCGCGCATGCCGCTGCTGCAACTGCGGCTGCTGAGCCTGGCGCGCGCCTGCTGGAAAGAGGGCATCCCGAGCATGGTGGTGCTGGAGGGATGGGACGCCTCGGGGAAGGGATCCACGGTGCGGCTGCTGGCCGGACCGCTGGACCCGCGCGGCTTCAAGCTCTACGCCATCAAGGCGCCGCGCACGGCCGAGAAGCACATGCCGTGGCTGTGGCGTTTCTGGTTGAAGGTGCCCAACTACGGGGAGATGGCGATCTTCGACCGAAGCTGGTACGGGCGGGTGCTGGTGGAGCGGGTGGAGAAGCTCACTCCCAAGGCGCAATGGAGCGCGGCGTTTCAGGACATCGCCGACTTCGAGCGCGCGCTGGCCGACGACGGCTATCTCATTATCAAGTTCTTCCTGCATATCAGCAAGGCGGAACAGAAAAAACGGCTGAAGGCGCTGGAGGCCGATCCTATGACCGCCTGGCAGGTGGAGCCCGAGGACTGGGTTCACCACCGCAAATACAATCAGTACCTGGCGGCCGTCGAGGACGTGCTGGCGCGCACCGAAACGGAGTGGGCGCCGTGGACGATCATCGAAGCCACGCAGCGGCGCTGGGCGCGCGTGAAGGTGTTCGAGACGCTGGTCGGGCGGCTGGAGGCGGCGCTGACCGCGCGCGGCAAGCCGCTGCCGGAGCCGCCCGAGGCGCCGGCGTCGGTGATCGCCGCCGCCGGGCGTGAAGAGGAGGAGGACGAAGGGCGGCACGAGCCGGCCGAGGTGAAGCGCGGCCGCGGCAAGGGGAAGGGGCGATAGGAATGCTCGCGAAACTGGATCCAACCCGCACTCTGTCCCGGGCCGAGTATGAGCGGCGCCTGCTGGCCGGGCAACTGGCGCTGCGGGAACTCGCCTTCCGCCTGTACCAGGCGAAGCGCTCGCTGGTGGTGGTGTTCGAGGGCTGGGACGCGGCCGGCAAAGGGGGGGCCATCCGGCGCGTGACCGAGAAGCTCGATCCGCGCGGCTACGAGGTGTACG